>NZ_JAHLRI010000198.1:0-293 GCF_018919685.1 Enterococcus sp. S183_ASV_20 | reverse complement strand
GCTACTGCAATTCTTGTTGTACCAACCGGGAGCGTCAATAATTTTGTGTAAATAACTCGTCCTTCTGCAAAATAATGCGTTACTCAGTAAACTGGAATGGCAACAGTTTTTTTGACAAATTTTATAAGGTGCAGAACTTCTTTCCGTATGCTATTCCGATTGTCCTTGACAATGAGCCTCCTCGGATGTGACGATCTTCGGCAGGAGCTAACAGTGAAAGTTAGACTGCCTCGCTAGCGTTAGCACATCCGAGCTCATTATCAAGGATTCGCTGCGCCAATCTCTGGTTACGG
>NZ_JAHLRI010000197.1:0-304 GCF_018919685.1 Enterococcus sp. S183_ASV_20 | reverse complement strand
TTACTAGGCTTTGATTTTGAACCTCGCATCAGAAATATAAAAAAATCACAATTATTTTCTATCAAATCACCTTCCTACTACCCTAACTTATCAGAAGATATAAGCGGAAAAATCAATGTAAAAATTATTGAAGAAAACTATGATGAAATTAAACGAATCGCCTATTCGATTCAAACAGGAAAAGTATCTAGTTCTTTACTATTAGGAAAGCTAGGCTCATACGCACGTAAGAATAGAGTAGCTCTTGCACTGAGAGAACTAGGTCGCATTGAAAAGAGCATTTTTATGATAGATTATATTACAG
>NZ_JAHLRI010000196.1:0-320 GCF_018919685.1 Enterococcus sp. S183_ASV_20 | reverse complement strand
GTCGTTTAGTAGTGTTTTTTATTGATTTGTAATATCTTTCCGATTCATCGAAATAATTCACTATGTGAGCCTATTCGAGCTAAAGTTAGGATCAATTTATCACCGTCAATTTTATAAATCAGTAACCAATCTGGTTCAATATGGCACTCTCTTGTACCTATATAATTTCCTGTTAGTGCGTGGTCTTTATACTTTGGCGGCAATGTTTGCTGTTCTTGTAAAAGTACTAATACTTCTTTTAACTTCTCTAAATTCTTTCCTTGTTTCTTTGCTTTCTTAAAGTCTTTTTTGAATTGGTTCGTGTAAAATATTTCAAGCAT
>NZ_JAHLRI010000195.1:0-320 GCF_018919685.1 Enterococcus sp. S183_ASV_20 | reverse complement strand
GTCGTTTAGTAGTGTTTTTTATTGATTTGTAATATCTTTCCGATTCATCGAAATAATTCACTATGTGAGCCTATTCGGGCTAAAGTTAGGATCAATTTATCACCGTCAATTTTATAAATCAGTAACCAATCTGGTTCAATATGGCACTCTCGTGTACCTATATAATTTCCTGTTAGTGCATGGTCTTTATACTTTGGCGGCAATGTTTGCTGTTCTTGTAAAAGTACTAATACTTCTTTTAATTTCTCTAAATTCTTTCCTTGTTTCTTTGCTTTCTTAAAGTCTTTTTTGAATTGGTTCGTGTAAAATATTTCAAGCAT
>NZ_JAHLRI010000194.1:0-335 GCF_018919685.1 Enterococcus sp. S183_ASV_20 | reverse complement strand
TTCTCTAAATTCTTTCCTTGTTTCTTTGCTTTCTTAAAGTCTTTTTTGAATTGGTTCGTGTAAAATATTTCAAGCATTTAAATCCTCCATTAAATCCTCCACGGAAGAAAATCCACCATGAACGTTTCCTTCTTTAATGTCTTTTAATGCTTGTAGAGTCTCTTTGTTTCCCTTATTAATCATAAAAGGAATTGCTTGCTCATTAATAGACTGTTTTAAGAAAATAGTAATTGCACTTGTCATATTTAACCCTAAATCATCAAATAATTGTTCTGCTTCTTCTTTTAAATTTTCATCAACATTTACATGTATAGGTTTCTTTTTTGTAGTAGCCA
>NZ_JAHLRI010000193.1:0-343 GCF_018919685.1 Enterococcus sp. S183_ASV_20 | reverse complement strand
GATCAAGGCTGGGCTTATCAAATGAATGTCTATATACAAACATTAAAGGACAACAATATCTTTCAAAGTATGTCTCGAAAAGGAACCTGTTTAGATAATTCTCCTATGGAGAATTTCTTCAGTATCCTAAAACAAGAAGTGTACTATGGAAAAATCTATCAAAGTCAAAATGAATTGAGAGAAGCAATTGAGAACTACATTTATTATTACAATCATCACCGAATCAAGGAAAAACTTAACTGGAAAAGCCCAGTAGAATTTCGACAATTCAATCAAAAAACTGCATAAAAATAGAGTGGAAAAATCCACTCTATAAAAAGTCTAACTTTTTGGGGTCACTACA
>NZ_JAHLRI010000192.1:0-359 GCF_018919685.1 Enterococcus sp. S183_ASV_20 | reverse complement strand
CGTGACCAAGAATTTAAATGGAACGTCAAAACAGCCTTTGGCAACGAAACAAGCACGTGGACCCAAGCTAGCATGGTGGATGACATTAATAAAGTGCTAGATATCACTGATGTAAAAGTCACAGATGAAAATGGTAAAGATGTTACAGCTAATGGCAAAGTAACACAAGAAAATAACAAAGTAACTTTTGAAATGAATAAAAAAGATGACAGCTATGACTATTTAAGTGGTCATACGTATACAATGACTATCACCACTAAAATTAAAACTGACGCAACGGACGAAGAATTAGCACCTTATATTGAACAAGGTGGCATTCCCAACCAAGCCGACTTAAACTTTGGCAACGAAGGTGACGT
>NZ_JAHLRI010000191.1:0-360 GCF_018919685.1 Enterococcus sp. S183_ASV_20 | reverse complement strand
CGTAGTCCAAGACGAACAGGACAACCAACGACTCGTCAAAATATCCAACCAAAAGTAGCGGCCCAAACGGTCAAACGGAGTGGTGGAACGTTGGGAAGTAATCCTGCCTATCGACGTCCAGAAGTACGAAAAAAAATGGATCAAGTGAAGCAAGTAACGCAAGTTGATGTACCTCAAACGCATTCTACACCACAACGTGTACAATCCAAGGTAAATGAGCCAATCACACGTATGAATAGACATAATACGCCAATCATTAAGAAAGAAAAGAAAACTAAACAACCACCAGTTGTTCGCAGAGAACGCAAGAAACCTGGTACACAGAAGATAACAAACAAACCTAAAGGAGTGAGACAACCT
>NZ_JAHLRI010000190.1:0-362 GCF_018919685.1 Enterococcus sp. S183_ASV_20 | reverse complement strand
AAGTCCCTTCTGTAGAATAGAGTTACCACAACACATTCACAGAAGAGAGGACTTCCCTATGAACGATTTTACTACAGAAATTCTAAAGACTCTAGCGAACAAAGGCGATTTGAATGAATTATTCCGTGTCCATTTGGAGAAAGCAGTCAATACGCTTCTCAAAACGGAGTTAACGGCTTTCCTAGATTACGAAAAGTATGATCGCATTGGTTTTAACACGGGTAATTCTCGTAACGGCTCCTATGACCGTACGGTCAAGACCGAGTATGGGGAACTTCATCTCCAGATTCCGCGCGACCGCAATGGCGAGTTCAAGCAACAGACTGTTCCTGCTTATAGACGGACGAATGACACGTTAGAGG
>NZ_JAHLRI010000018.1:0-55050 GCF_018919685.1 Enterococcus sp. S183_ASV_20 | reverse complement strand
CTTTCACAACTCGCGCAACAGGGAAACCAAACACTGTTTTGAAAGCAGAAGTTGTAGTATTTGGTGGTATTAAAGATAGTACAGTGGATAACTTCGTGAGAATTCGTCCAAATGATCAAGAAGTAGTCACGCCAACGACCGAAGGCTTCATCAGTGTGCCAACCTTCGACTTCGGCCAAGTGGGCGTTGCAGGAAGTAAGCAACAACACAACTTGAAAAAAGCCGCGGATTACTACGGTAACGGTACACGGAATCCGTATGTCCGAATCAAGAAAACGCAACCGAATTGGAGCCTAACGGCGCAACTGTCGCAACCGAAATCAGCGACAGACAGCTTGCCTACAGCGACCCGCTTATTATTAGGGGCGGCACCTGTCTCTAGCTTCACCAATTACAATCAACCAACCGAGTTGAAAAATGCGGTCGGTACCACGAGTGCCATTAGCTTAACAGCCAACAACACGGCGACAAGTATTATTGCCAACAAGCAATTCACAGGTAGTAATGTTTATCAGTTGGACTTCACCTTCAATAATGTCAAACTTGAAGTGCCAGCCAATCAAGGTGTTAAAGGGCAACAATACAAGGCCGCGGTTACGTGGAATCTTGTGACTGGACCTTAACAAGAATACGTGAATAAAAGCTAAACCGCCCTCAAAAAGTCTAACTTTTTGAGGGCGGTTTATTATTTTTATGGAAAGCCAATTTTATCTAACGGATAATAACGAAAAGTCAAAACACCTTCCACACTCTCTTGTTTAACAAAGCCAAAGTAACGACTGTCATCTGAGCGCGGGCGATTATCCCCCAAGACAAAATACATGCCTTCTGGAACGGTCAGGGATTGGGTGGCTTCTAAGGTCTCTAGCGTAAAATCTTGGGTATAATTTTCATTTTTAGAGACATTTCGTTTAGCACTTGCTAAGTAATCTTCACTGAGTGATACACCATTAATATAAAGGGTATCATCGCGATACTCGACTGTTTCGCCAGGTAAACCAATTAAACGTTTGGCTACTCGTTGGCCGTTGCGAGGACTAGGGAAAGCGATAATATCAAAGCGCTGTGGCTTTTTAATCGAGGTCACCCATAAACGGTCGTTGTTATGAAGTGTTGGTTCCATTGAAGAGCCGTTCACCGCAGCAGGGGAGAAAACATAGTGTCGAATCAGCAAGACAGCGCCGACTAACAAAACCAACTGAACCAATCGTTTTAATAATGAGGACATGGACTTCACTCCTTTGTCCTTTTAGTGTACTACAGACAAGGAAAAGAAAAAAGTTTTCCCCTTAAGAAAGGTGCGCTAAAAAACGTTTCATAAAGCGTTGGCGAATTAAAATACCAACATAAGCAGCTGCGACAGCCTTGATGATACCAGGAATAATAAACGGAGCAAACCCGCCTGCGAAAGCATTTGGCCACGGCAGATTTGCGGAATATTTCAACCAAATCATGCCAAAAACCAAGGTAACTAAGGCGCCGGCAATATTTGCGATAATGGCCCAAGTATAGTTAAAGGTTGTTTTTTCTAAAATATAACCAGTTAATAAGCCGTTGAAGATAAAGCCGATTAAATAGCCGCCAGTTGGTCCAAAGAGTACACCGAACCCGCTAGACATCCCAGCGTAAACGGGTAAACCAATTAATCCTAATAAGAAGTAAATTAAAATAGCGTAGGTCCCTGTTCGTTTGCCCAAAACGGTAGCGGTTAAGCCGATGGCAAATGTTTGTCCAGTTAAGGGGACAATCCCCAATGGAATTGTAAATTGTGAAAGTACAGCAATAATCACAGCGAACTCTGCTGCTAAAATTAAAGAGCGTAACGATGCTTTATTCATAAGAAGCCTCACTTTCTATTGTTAACCAATTATTTTTATTTGGTTAACAATAGTTTAGCGGAAGTAAACAATTTTGTAAAGAGGGCAAAGAAAAAAACCTTGCCAAGAAAGGCAAGGTTTTGAAAGAAGGTAAGAACCGTAGTTCGACCTTTTGAAATCTTAAAGTTTTTGGTTGTAGTATTCAACGACAAGTGCTTCGTCGATTTCTGGGTAAAGTTCATCACGTTCTGGTAAACGAGTGAAGCTACCTTCTAATTTTTCAGTGTCAAAGCTTACGAATGCTGGACGTCCAACAGTTGCTTCAACCGCTTCTTTAATTGTTGAGATGTTTTGAGATTTTTCACGAACACCGATCACTTGACCAACTTCAACGTGGTATGATGGAATATCAACACGTTTGCCGTCTACAGTGATGTGGCCATGGTTAACTAATTGACGTGCTTGACGACGAGTAGTTGCAAGACCTAAACGGTAAACAACGTTATCTAAGCGTTGTTCTAGTAAAACCATGAAGTTAACACCGTGTTTACCTTCTTTGATTTTGCTTGCTTTAATGAACAACGTACGGAATTGACGTTCGTTCATGCCATACATATGACGTAATTTTTGTTTTTCAGTTAATTGCATTCCGTATTCAGAAACTTTACCACGGCTGTTAGGTCCGTGTTGTCCTGGTTTGTAAGGGCGACGAGCTAGTTCTTTACCAGTACCTGATAAAGAGATACCTAGACGACGAGATACTTTCCATGATGGTCCAGTATAACGAGACATTAAAAATTCCTCCAATAAATAAATGTTTTTTTGGAGTAAAATAATTAGATGAAAAATTCATATTCGTTCAGTTCATTCTTCAACCTTCGCCTTTGCAGCCGCGGTTACGCAGTTGAACCAAGTTTGGCAATGAACTGTTGACGAGTTATTATTCTTCTGCTGCAATTATTTTACACAAAATCTAGTATACTTAATAGGATAGGAAACGTCAAGGTTTTAAAGTGAAATATGAAAAAAAGGTAGACAAAAACACTTTTCCTCATTAGAATAAGGGGAGATGTTTTGAAAATATAAGTTGAAAACGGAATGAAAGGGAGTTTACAATGAAGTCTGGTTCACCATTGTTTGAACAAATTGATAAATCCATCGACAAGAAAGTGAATTTATTCTCAAACAGCTTTTCCCGCTACGCTGTTCGTGCAATGCTTGCTTGTCTATTTTTAACGTTGGGAACAGCCGTTGCTTTTGCAATCGCAATTAAAGGAGAAGGAATTTCTCATGGTTTAGGGAAAATGCTTTACGCCTTCATGTTCAGTTGGTCACTTGTGATGATTTTATATATGAATGCCGAACTTGGTACCTCGAATATGTTGTACATGACTGTTGGGGTCTATCGTAAAAAAGTCAACTTTTCCTTAGCTGCAAAAATTTTATTTACCTGTATCTTATTCAATTTAATTGGTGGCGTCTTGTTTGGTTTCTTGGTATCACTTACGGTGCCGTTCCAAGATTTGCCAAAAGATAGTTTCTTCTTTACATCGATTGCTGGAAAATTAGAAAAAACCACCCTGCAAATTTTAGTTGAAGCTATGTTCGCCAATATTGTAGTTAATACAGCCGTATTAGTGAGTATGCGAATGAAAGATGACGCCGGCAAAGTCGCGGCCATTATTTTCATTATCTTTATCTTTGCTTTCCTTGGTTTTGAACACGTGATTGCCAACTTCCCAGCCTTCAGTTTAGCTTACTTTGCTTCAAACGGCGCAATTGAAGCTTTCACAGCTGGTAATGTTGTTCATAATCTGTTCTGGGCCTTTATCGGTAACTTTATCGGTGGTGGCTTAATTATGGGTCTCGGCTATGCCTGGTTAGATAAAGACAACAAAAACTTAACGTATTTTGATTAATTGATCAACCAACTATACTAAAACATGGTACACTGTTTTAGTATAGTTTTTTTTATTATAAGGAGCGAAGGAATGGACACACTTCAATTTCAGAAGAACCCAGAAACAGCAGCAAAAATGTCTGCTTATATGAAACACCAATTTGTTTTTGCAGGCATCCCCGCCCCAGAACGTCAAGCGTTAAGTAAACAACTTTTAAAAGAAAGTCATACGTGGCCAAAGGAAAAATTATGCCAAGAGATTGAGGCTTATTATCAAAAAACAGAACGAGAATATCAGTATGTCGCTATTGATTTAGCCCTTCAAAATGTTCGGAGATTTTCATTAGAAGAGGTCGTAGCGTTTAAAGCTTATGTTCCACAAAAAGCGTGGTGGGACAGTGTGGATGCTTGGCGAAAATTTTTTGGGTCGTGGGTGGCGTTGCATCTGACTGAATTGCTAACGATTTTTGCCCTTTTTTATGGCGCTGAAAATTTCTGGAATCGGCGTGTTGCGCTGAATTTACAGTTGATGTTGAAAGAAAAGACCAATCAGGACCTGTTGAAAAAGGCGATTATTTATGATAGAACTACAGAGGAGTTCTTCATTCAAAAAGCGATTGGCTGGTCATTACGCCAATATAGTAAAACGAATCCGCAATGGGTCGAGGAATTGATGAAAGAATTAGTGTTGAGTCCTTTGGCACAACGAGAAGGCAGTAAATATTTAGCGAAAGCGAGCGAATAAGGAGAAATGATGGAAAGAAAACTTTTTGCATTTGATATTGATGGGACGTTGTTAAATTCGGAGAAGAAAGCATTGGATAGCACGAGAGAAGCGCTAGCAAAATTGCGAGAGCAAGGACACTTAGTTACGCTGGCAACTGGCAGAAGTCGTTATATGGCGCAAGAGGTGATTTGGGATTTAGATTTTACCAATTACGTATTATGTAATGGCGCCGCGGCTTTTGTGGATCATGAGCAATATTATCAAAATTTATTGCACGCTGAAGCGTTGGAACGTTTGGCACAAGACAGTGATCAACGCGGCTTAGGATTTGCTTGTGTGGGCTTAGATGATATTAAGAAGAGCAACCAGCACCGTGCTGAAAAAATGGAAATTGCGATGAACTCTTTTCATTTTCATTCACCTGCTTATGATGAACACTTTTATCGTCAAAATGATATTTACCAAGCGCTGGCTTTTTATGACGCAGAAGATCAGTGTACGTTTGAAGAAGAATACCCAGAATTTCGCTTTATTCGCTGGCATCAACATAGCGTAGATGTTGTGCCTAAAGATGGCTCAAAATCAGCTACGTTAACGTATTTAGCCAAACGTGTGGGCATTGATGCAAAAAATATCATTGCCTTTGGGGATGGCGAAAATGACCGAGAAATGTTAAGTCATGCAGGAATTGGCGTTGCAATGGGCAATGCGAGTCCTTCCATTCAAAAAGTGGCTACGATGGTCACAGATACAAATGATAATGATGGGATTTGGAAAGCCTTAAAAGAAATGAAGGCCATTTAAAAAAAACTGCGCCGTTTGTCTGAAAACAAACGGCGCAGTTTTTTTCTTTATTCGATGACTAAAACGCCCTCTTTTAAAGCAAATGGATTTTCTTTGTTAATATGATCGTAGAACATAATGCCATTAATATGATCAATTTCATGTTGAACCACAATCGCTTCGTAGTTTTTTAAACGAACTTTGTGTTTTTCGCCAGCCATGTCAAAATAACTGACGGTAATTTTGTTATGGCGAACGACATACCCAGGTACATCCCGATCGACAGATAAACAGCCTTCCCCTTCACCTAAACATACATCTTGCACAGAATGGCTCAAAATTTTAGGGTTGTACATCACCGTACTTAATGAAGGCGTTTCGTTTTCTGGGTCGTTGCTAGGAACATGGACAGCAATAATTCGTTTAGAAATGTCTAATTGTGGTGCAGCTAAACCAACGCCACCACGTAATTGTAATTCTTCAGCTTTGACTGGATCTTGACTATTTTTTAAGAAAGTCAACATGTCTTCGCCTAATTGTCGGTCTTCCTCAGTGATAGGGACAGGCACTTCTTCTGCCACAGCACGAAGTGTGGGATTCCCTTCACGAATAATATCTTTCATTGTAATCATTCAATGGTTCCTCCTTTGAAACATAAAAAAATTCTTCTTTTATTTATTCATGCGCTGAAATAATCAGTTGTTTACCACCATTTAGTGTATCACAAAATCACCAAAAAAGGGGCTAGATTGTTTAAAAAAACTATCGAATAATAGAGATTAAGCTTGCATTTTAGCGGTGTTTCCTGTAAAGTAAGCTTGTGTGGAAACACACCATCTATCACTTGGTTTAGCGAGTCACCAACGCTTCACTCAGTGATCAGACGAATAATAGAGAAAGAGGTGGAACAAATGGCAATTTCACAAGAAAGAAAAAACGAAATCATTAAAGAATACGCACGTCATGAAGGAGATACTGGTTCTCCAGAAGTACAAATTGCTGTCTTAACTGAAGACATTAACCAATTGAACGAACATGCGCGTACACACAAAAAAGATCACCATTCTTACCGTGGTTTAATGAAAAAAATCGGTCACCGTCGTAACTTGTTAGCTTACTTACGTAAAACTGACATCCAACGTTACCGCGAATTGATCCAACGTTTAGGATTACGTCGTTAATCATTACGTATAAAGCGAGGTTCAATCAGAATCTCGCTTTTTATCTTATTGTCACTATTGAAGGTCCTCTTTGGAAAGTTTTTAGGAACTACTAACCAAATGAAAGAGCAGCAACGACTTGTTACTTTTTCATTTGTTTAGTAGCCGTCTGACTTTTCCAAAGAGCAAGAGTAAAGGAGAAGAATTATGACAGAAAAACAAGTCTTTAAAACAACTTGGGGCGGCCGCCCACTAGAAGTAGAAATCGGCCAATTAGCCAAACAAGCCAATGGAGCTGTCTTAGTACGTTACGGCGATACGGTCGTTTTAAGTGCTGCTGTTGCCTCTAAAGAAGCAAAAGATGTAGACTTTTTCCCATTAACTGTAAACTATGAAGAAAAAATGTATGCGGTAGGAAAAATTCCTGGCGGCTTCATTAAACGTGAAGGTCGTCCAAGTGAACGTGCGACATTAACCGCTCGTTTAATCGATCGTCCCATTCGTCCAATGTTCTCAGAAGGCTTCCGTAACGAAGTCCAAATCACAAACATCGTTATGAGTGTGGATCAAGATTGTACACCAGAAATGGCTGCAATGTTTGGGTCTTCCTTAGCGTTAGCAATTTCAGATATTCCGTTTGATGGACCAATTGCTGGTGTTGACGTTGGTCGTATTAATGGCGAATATGTTTTAAACCCAACGGTAGAACAAGCGGAACAAACAGATATTGAATTAACTGTTGCTGGAACAAAAGAAGCCATCAACATGGTTGAAAGTGGTGCTAAAGAAGTATCAGAAGAAGATATGTTAGGTGCCTTACTTTTCGGTTTTGATGCCATTAAAGAACTAGTGGCGTTCCAAGAAGAAATCGTTGCCGCTGTAGGTAAACCAAAAATGGACGTGGACTTATTACAAGTGGACGCTGATCTTAAAAAAGAAATTTTTGATGCGTACTACAATACAATGAAAACAGCCGTAATGACGGAAGAAAAATTAGCACGTGAAGTTGAAATTGACAAAGTAAAAGATACAGTCAAAGAAGTTTACGCTGAAAAATTTGCGGAACACGAAGAAGAAGCGCAATTACTAAAAGAAGTGAAACAAATTGCGGAAGATCTTGAAAAAGATGTCGTACGTGAGTTAATCACGATCGATAAGATTCGCCCGGATGGCCGTAAATTAGACGAAATTCGTCATTTATCATCAGAAGTAAGTATTTTACCACGTGTGCATGGTTCTGGCTTATTTACTCGGGGTCAAACACAAGCTTTATCCGTTTGTACATTAGCGCCTTTAGGGGAACATCAAATTATCGATGGGTTGGGTGTCCAAGATAGCAAACGTTTCATCCATCATTATAACTTCCCACAATTCTCTGTTGGTTCAACAGGACGCGCGGGCTCACCAGGTCGTCGTGAAATCGGTCACGGTGCGTTAGGTGAACGTGCCTTAGCACAAATTATTCCATCAGAAGAAGACTTCCCTTACACAATCCGCTTAGTAGCAGAAGTGTTAGAATCAAATGGTTCTTCTTCACAAGCAAGTATTTGCGCGGGAACATTAGCATTAATGGATGCGGGTGTGCCAATTAAAGCACCAGTTGCAGGTATTGCAATGGGTCTTGTTAGTGATGGTGAAAACTATACAATCTTAACAGATATTCAAGGTTTAGAAGACCACCTTGGCGATATGGACTTTAAAGTAGCGGGAACGAAAGACGGAATCACTGCTTTACAAATGGACATCAAAATCCAAGGAATTACAGAACAAATTTTAACGGAAGCATTAGACCAAGCGAAGAAAGCACGGATGGAAATTCTAGAAGAATTAACAACAACGATTGCTGCTCCTCGTGAAGAATTAAGTCAATATGCACCGAAAATTGAAATGATTCAAATTAAACCAGCGAAAATTAAAGATGTCATTGGTAAAGGTGGCGAAACAATCAACAGCATTATTGATGAAACCGGCGTTAAGATTGATATCGATCAAGACGGTAACGTAAGTATTGCTTCATCAGATGCTGAAATGATTAAAAAAGCCATCAAGATTATTGAAGAATTAACCAAAGAAGTTGAAGTCGGTCAAGTTTACTTAGCAAAAGTTGTCCGCATTGAAAAATTTGGTGCGTTTGTTAACCTAATTAAAGGCAAAGATGGCTTGATCCATATTTCTCAATTAGCAAACGAACGTGTGAACAACGTTGAAGATGTCGTGAAATTAGGCGACGAAGTCCTTGTCAAAGTAACTGAAATTGACAAACAAGGCCGTGTCAACGTGTCAAGAAAAGCATTATTAAACGAAGAAAACAAAGAAAAATAATTTCTTTTTAAACCAACGAAAACCAAGGAAGCTTCCTTTCTTTTCGTTGGTTTTTTCGTTGAAAACAAGCCCTAAAAAAGAAATGATAAAAAAAGCTAAAGACGATCGCCAACTCTTTTGTTTATAGTCAATTAGTGGTAAAATTAATACTATCAGTCTGAAGAATATCTGGGGTGTCTTTGTGAAAAAATTTAATCCAAATAAAAATATAATCATTACCTTAATTTTAGTCATTATTTTAGTAACCATTATTAGTTTAACTGCTGCGCAACGTTCTGAAAAAGGCAAAACCAATGTCGTTCAAGGTGGCGTCAATAATAGCGTTAGTATGGTGGATCGTGTGATTTCTTTTCCAGCTCGTGTGGTGGAAAACGGCTTGTCTTCAATGGGCAATTTAATTAACACGTTTAAAGAAAACGAACGTCTAAAAGAAAAAATTGATAGCTATAATGAATTAGCTGTCCAAAACAATAACTATAAACGTGAAATTGATAGTTTAAAACAAGAATTGAATCTGAACGAAACGTTGGCCAACTATGAAAAAGTAACTGCGAATGTCATTACGCGTTCGCCGGATACTTGGCAAGACTTATTAATTATCGATAAAGGAACCAATGACGGCATTGAAGCGGGCATGGCGGTCATGGCGCAAAAAGGGTTAGTGGGGCGTGTCATTGAAGTCAATGCAACGACTGCAAAAGTGGAACTACTAACGTCTAAAAATGTCAACTCGAACCATTTCCCTGTGCGAGTAACTTCCGCAAATGGCGAATCGTTTGGTTTACTTAAAAATTACGACAATAAGACAAATGCATTAATTGTGTCACAATTAACTGGCGATGCCACTCTGAAAGAAGGCGATGTCGTTCAGACTTCTGGCTTAGGTGGTAATTCCCCAGCCGATTTAGCGGTAGGGACAGTTATTAAAGTGAAACCAGATAGTTTTGGTTTAGATCGTGAAGTGTATGTGAAACCTTATGCGGATGTCTATGGTATCTCTGTTGTGACGGTCGTGAAAAGATCGGCAGGGGAAAGCGAATGATTCGGAAAGAGTATTTAAAATACGTCACACCTATTCTCTTGTTTTTCTTAATGTTAATTGATGCTCATTTAACAAAGTCTTTTGAAACGTGGACAAGTAATGTTTACTTTGCCAGTTCTCATCTGTTATTACTTGCGTTTATGTTTGCCGTTCCTAATTTTTCTAAACGTTATTTATTAATTACTTCGTTAATTTTAGGCTTCATTTGCGATAGCTACTACATTGGCATTATCGGGATTTATACAGTTGCACTGACGCTTTCGGTTATGTTGATGTATACATTTAAAGAAGTAATTCAAACAAATTTACTAACTGGTTTTTTTGGGATCGTCATTTTTACCACGTTGTATGAACTGATTGCGGTACTGATTCAAGTGGCCTTTCATTTAGCAGATGTCAGCCCGATTTTATTTATTACGCGTGTGTTGGGCCCTACATTGCTATTGAACATGGTGTGGTATGTTATTTTATCTTATCCACTGAAAAAACTGTTTTCCGTAAAATAAAAATTGAAAATTTTGTTCGTTTGCGAAAAATGCTCATTTGTTAGCATTTTTCGCTTTTTTTATTTTCTTTAAATAACAAAACGATGAGAAGCTTACCCTGGAGACTTGAAGAAAGTTGTGAAAAAAGTGAAGCTTTTTTTTGTCATTTACAAGAAGAAAATTGAAATATTACTGTAACATCCATATTATCTCAGTGACATACAGCTATGCTACAATTGCTCTATCGTTGAAAAAGAGAAATTTATTCAAATTTTAATAAATAATAAAAAAGCTTAACAAAAAAGGATTTTCGGAGGACAACAGATTGAAGAAAAGTGTATTATCGGCTCTAATGGTATGTTCCATTACCTTAACAAGCGTAGCGTTGCCATCCGCAGCATTTGCAGATGAATACGATACAAAGATTCAACAACAAGATCAAAAAATTAATGCGTTAACTAGCCAAATGTCAGATGCAGAAGCAAAAGTTGCCGCGATTGAAAATGATATGGTTGAAACGGCCAAACAAATCGATACATTAACAGCTAAAAAGAACAAGCTATCATCAGAAGTATCTAAATTATATAGTGAAATTTCTGATTTGAATGTCCGTATTCAAAAACGTGAAGTACAAATGACAAAACAAGCACGCGATGTCCAAGTGAATGGTCAAAGTGATTCAATTATTGATGCTGTCTTAGATGCAGATTCAGTAGCAGATGCAATTGGTCGCGTTCAAGCGGTCTCAACAATGATGAGCGCCAATAATGAATTACTAGAACAACAAAAAGAAGATAAAGCGACTGTTGAAAAGAAAACAAAGAATGTTGAAAAACAAATTGCTGAATTAGAAGCAGCAACAAAAGAATTAAATGATAAAACAGAATCATTAAAAACATTGAAGATTCAACAAGAAGTGGCTAAAAATGATTTAGAAGCACAACGTTCTGAAGAACAAGGGAAAAAAGACGGCTTCATTAAACAGAAAAAAGAAGCGGAAAAACGTTTAGCAGAAGAACAAGCACGCCAACGTGCAGCTGCTAAAAAAGCAGAAGAACAAGCGGCAGCGCAAGCACAAGCCGCAGCACAAAAAGCGGCAGCAGAGCAAGCGAAAGCAACAAAAGCAGCCAATGAGGCAGCAGCATCTGCTGCTGAAGAAAAAGCCGCAACACCAGCAGTAGAATCATCAACAACTACTGAAAGTACCACAACGCAAGAAACAACAACTTCAAGTACTGAAACAGAAAGTGTTGTAACAACACCTGCAGCAGCACCTGAAAAAGAAAAAGAAGTTCCTGTAACTAACCCAACAACTCCTGAAAAAGGTAATGAAGCAAAACCAGGGAATGGTGGCGTGACTTCAGGAAAACAAGCCGCAATTAATGCAGCTTTAGCAGATGTTGGTAATTCTTATGCAACAGGTTGGAATCAACCAGGTGAATGTTTAGTATCTGTTCGTCGCTGGCTAGCGGCAGGCGGTATTAACTTCGGTTATGGTGGTCCAAACAGTGGCTATGTTGCTTCTGGCGCAACACAAGTTAGCTGGAGTAACGTGCAACCAGGCGATGTTGTTCAATATGAAAGTGCCTATAGTCCAGATAGCTGGATTGGTGGCGTGCATACTGTCTTAGTTACAGGTGTAAGTGGTGGAAGTGTCCAAATCGTTGAAGCGAACAACCCAGGAGGTTCTGGTTATGTTTCTTCTAACTCTAACTGGTCACCAGCACCACCAGCAGGATTCCGCGCTGTTGTATGGCGTTTTCCAGGCTAAATAGTCATCTATTAATAATTGATAACAAGGAGTGGTAACTAACAAAAATCGTTAGTTGCCGCTTTTTTTATTCATTTAATTTTAAATATATGCATAAAATGTATCTGAAAATATTGTAATCTGGCCATTTTTTTGCAATTATAGAGGTATATACATATTAGGAGCGGAGGAATCAGCATGAGCGGAACGCACGATACAAAACAAGCAATCGCTTCAGCTTTAATAGAATTATGTGAACAAAAGGATTTTCGTAAAATAAGTGTCCAAGATATTACCAAAAAAGTGGGCTTGAATCGCCAAACATTTTATTATCACTTTACAGATAAATATGATTTATTACGTTGGATTTATCGTCACGATGCATTGATTTACTTGGAAACAGATATTTGTTTGGAAAACTGGGAGGAACAAGCCCTGAAGTTATTAAAAGCGATTAAAGAGAAGAGTCATTTTTACTATACAACGGTGACCTCAGATTCAGAAGTTCTTCTTAATGTTTTTTCCGCTTCGACCAATCGCTTATTTATTTCATTATTTGAACAAGTCGATGTTGAGAACCATTTAACAGATAAAGATAAACAATTTTATGCGAATTTCTTTTCTTATGGATGTAGCGGCGTCTTAACGAAATGGATTCTTGAGGAATATCCTCAGACTCCTTTGGAAATGGCGACGCAATTATTCCGTTTAGCGAAAGATACAGAATTTATGGCTTATCATTTGTATGAACAAGAAGCCAATGAGTAATGTGTGAAGGATAAAAAGTTTTATGAAGGAGTGAAACGTTGTGGTAACTGTGTTATTTGTTTGTTTAGGCAATATTTGTCGCTCGCCAATGGCAGAAGCGATTTTTCGTCAGAAAGTCCAACAAGCCGGTTTAGAATCGACTATTCAAGTGTTTTCAGCAGCTACTAGCCACTGGGAAGTTGGCAGTCAGCCACATAAGGGAACCAGAAAAATTTTGGAGCAACAAGGAATTTCCTATCAAGGAATGCGGGCGACACAAATCCAGCCAAGTGATTTTAAAAAATATGATTATATCATTGGGATGGATGCGAATAATGTGGCCGATTTAAAAGCATTAGCTCCTCAAGAAGAGCAACCGCGGATTCATTTATTTATGGAAGTTGTGGCTGGTAAAGAAACCATGGACGTACCTGATCCTTATTATACTGGAGATTTTGAGGAAACTTACCGCTTAGTGGAAGCAGGTACCTCAGAATGGTTGAAAAAAATAAAAGCACAGCTGAAAGATTAGGACTATAGTCCGATAGTACTTTCTGTTTCCCCTTGGTACAATAGTGTTAACAAATTGTTCAGGGAAAAAGAGACAGGAGGGAAGTAAGATGAACAGTAGTTATTTATCCTATGTTTTTGAATTGAGTTTGTATTATTTATTGTTGATAATGAGTCTGCCGCTAGTGTATGCTGTCACGTATCATTTATCTTTTAGTAGTATGTATACAAGTGAATGGTTAATGATCTCTGTTTTCTTATCTCCGTTAGTTTTATTATTTGCAGGTATTCGTTATGGTTTTGCTCGTTTGAAACAGCAAGAACGCCAAGCGATAAAATAAAGCAAAAAATCCTTGAAAAGTGTCAAAACTTTTCAAGGATTTTTTTATTAAGCCACCCAATCGGCTAAAGTTTTTTGCTCCAATTGGAAAGCCTTCAACATATCGTCGTTGGCGTCTTTAATAGGCGTCGTTGCTGCTAATGTTCCTTGAACAGCAATTCGCGTCGTTGCTTGTAAATCGCCACAGGTAATTAAGGTAATCATATTTTGACCAGGAACGTCATCAATTAACTCAACACGGGTTGGTTCGATTTTTTCTACAGAAGTTATTTTGTATGTATAAACAGTAGATAAATCAGTGATATAAATGAGTTCGTCTTTTTTGGTTCTTTCTAAAGGTGAAAATAAGGAAACGCCATCTTCCGTTCGATGACTAGCCAAGGCATAATTGTTTTTCCCCATGACTTGATCTTCTTTCATGGTCCCGGCACCAGTTAATAAAGCGACATTTGACAATCCTTTAAAAATGGGCAAATTAATTTCGACACTTGGTATCGCAATGGCACCAATCACAGGTAAGTTTTTGTTTTCAAATTGGGCTTTCATCACCGCTTCTGTGCTCAAGGACTCAACTGAATCAAAGTCAAACGTTGTTTCACGAGCCATATTTTTCTTCACATCAGCTGGTTTCAACTTGCTAACGGCGTACGAGCGGCTATTTTGTTGAACCACCCAACTACGTATCTGATTGTTAAAAATTAAGGCTAAGCCAATGATAAATAGTAAAACTAATAAACTGTTGATTAACCAATTTTTTCCTCTTTTTTTCTCTTTTGGGCGCATATTCTCCCTCCTTTTAATGTATCAAGTTTACCACAATTTATTTGAAAAACCTATTTATTTTCTTTGGGGAATAGGTAAGCTGGCCGGACCTTGATTTAATAAAAAACAACTGAATCGATTGATTTTTCAAAAAAATCCTCATTTTGTAATGGAATTTTAAAGTAAAAGAAACAAGCTTTTCTTTTGAAAATATTGTAAAATGGTAAGGAGGCTAGTAGAGGGGAGATGGGAATTTGCTTGATTTAATTTATGTACATATAGATGTAACCAGCAACGCGGTTTTATCTAAAGGAATTACCCATTCCGATTTTGTTCGTTCAATTGTGCATCATCCACAGAACTTACTATTATTAGATCCTTCTGCCGAAGCTGGCGAATACGATATGCATTCAGGCTTGAAAATTATTCGCGGAGAAGAAAGCGTCAATCGCTATTTTCAATCGCTACAACGTCGTTGGATGACTGAAGAGATTAAATGGATTGACTTTTCCGATGTGACGATGCTAAAAGAGCTAACGCCATTAGAAATTTCGGAACTTCTTTATTTTGGACACATGAAGAATAGTTTGCATTCGCCTTTCTTTTATAAGCTACAAAATGATTTTGTCTTTTTTGAATTTGCAGATCAGATGACGCGTGTCTATTATCGTTATATTGATGAATTTTATCGAATCTTTGCTGATAAAATTACACGTGTTGTTTTAGAGAAAGTGAATCAGAAAAAGGCCTTCTTTAAACGAAATACGCCTGTCGAAAAATTAAGTCCTGAATTACTTAAAAATATGAAAGGTATCTTGCAAGAAGGTGTTATTTTTTGCTTCCAACAAACGGAAGTGGATAAAGAAGAATATCGGATTCCTATTTACTTGGTGGAAGATTCACTTAGCAAGATGAAAAATACCTCTTACCAAAAAGAAGAAATTTTGGCAACGCTTGTCTATAATAGTGAAAAACGCATTTGGCACATTGAACAAGAGAATGATTTCGGTGAAATTTTTATGTTGGCCCATGAAGGCTGAGAGAGCTCTAACTTTATCAACTAAAGTAGGGCTCTTTTTGTAGCTATGATTTGGATGAGAAATCAAGTATAATAAAATGATAAAAAGGAAAGAAGGTTGTTTAATGAAAAAAATACTTTATGGCGCTCTGACTGGCTTGGCACTCTTTTTGGTAGCTGGCTGTACACCCAAAACGCCTACTACTGTTTCATCAACAAATGAGCAAAAAGAAACAGCAATATCAACTAGTGAAACAAGTACAACCGTACAACAAGAAGCAACGACGACATCAGAGAAGGCAACTGCGGTAGCTGTCTCTTTAGAAAAAGTAACGACAGCATTTGAGAAAAAATATCCAGAAGCTAAAATAACAAGTCTGCAGTTAGATACAGATTTTGGACGTTATTTTTATGAAATAGAAGGCGTGGATCAGCAAAAAGAATATCAAGTTGAAGTGAACGCAGAAACAGGCGAATTCACAAAAGAAAAAGTCGAAACCTTGGATGCCGATGAACAAAATGGCGTTAAAATGCAAGAAGAGGCACTTGATTTAACAAATATCATTTCCAGAGAACAAGCCACAACCTTGGCTGAAAAAGAAGCGAAAGTCGGCCAGGCAACAGATTGGAAGTTAGAGAAAGAATTAGGAATCACCTATTGGGAAGTGAAAGTGAAAGAGGGCCAACAAAAAATAGAGGTAAAAATCGATGCTCATTCTGGTAAAATTTTGACAACTGAGCGGGACGATTAATGGATAAAAAGTAGCTGGCATGCGTTTGAGTAGGAGTTGATTCCCTTAAATGCTGATCAGCTATTTTTTTGCTTGTTCGACAAACGTGTTTTTCTAAAGTCCCTATGGTAAAATAACGATGTATTAGTGGTTGAGAGCGTCAGAACATAGGAGGAAATTTGTTTGGTTAAAAAAATGGATTTACGTATTTGGGTAGAAGGAACAGTCGTCGCAGCAATGGCAATGGCCCTCTCTTTTTTACCGATTGAATTTGCCAATAGTGGCTTGGACCTATCGTTGGGAATGGTCCCATTAGTTCTTTATTCGTTTCGTCGTGGGTTGCTTCCTGGAGTTGCAGCAGGCTTTGTTTGGGGCATGTTAAATATTATTCTCGGTACAGCCATGAAAAATTTTTTGTCCGTTCCACAGATTATTTTTGAATATCCCTTTGCTTTTGCGTTTGGGGGAATGGGGGGCGTATTCGCTAGAAAAATTCAACTGTATTTTCAAGCGAATCGCTTAAAATCAGCCATTCGTACAATTATTTTAGGAAGTGTTGTCGCAGTCTTCGCCCGTTGGTTTTGGCATTTTTGGGCGGGCGTATTGGTTTGGGGCATGTATGCACCAGAAGGGATGAGCCCATACCTCTATTCCTTTGTTCTAAACGGTACAAGTACCGTCGTCAATTGTTTGTATGTGAGTCTAGTTCTAGGCTTATTGGCAAAAGTAGCACCGCAATTATTTGTTCCTAAGAAATAAGTTGAGTCCTAAGTCAGAAGTTTCATGGGATTTTGACTAAAGTCATAAATAAAAGAAACCACCAACCTGCAATCGCCATGGTTGGTGGTTTCCATTTATTTTATAAAGACTTCAATATTCTAGTGAATTTGACGTTGGTGACGATTAGCTAACGTGCTGACTTTCATGACAGAAGCAACAGGAATCATGCGCAACTGTTGTTCATCCGTTTGTAAACGAACGACGATATTGTCCGAAATATTTTTTGAGACAATCCAGCCGATCACCGTTTCGAATTTATGCGCTGTAGGGACTTCTTTCAATTGTAAGACCACTAAGGATTTTTGGGCGGCAGCGACTTGGAGCTCTTGTAAAAGCGCACTGCGTTCCTTTTCTTTATTCTTTTGATCTTGAGAATCTTCTAAAAATGCCGAAAAGAAATGTTGGGAAGAGAGCGTAATCAGTTTAGAAATGCTCTTGATGGTAGCTTTATGTTGATCCATTCTTCTGCCTCCTTTACGAATAAAATAGAATAAAACTCAAATGACTAATTACCTGTATTTTACCTAATTTTGTGATAAAATTCAAGAAAATATGTTCGCCTTCAATAATTATGAGAATTTACCAACGTTTCTGTTTTTCGAAAAAGAAAGTAGTATAATGTGTGAGCATATAAGAAATACATAAGATTATCGGATGTAGTCAATAGATAGAAAAGGATGAATAGTATGTCAAAAAAACCATCAGGTTACCAAAAAAAAGTTCTCACGGTGTTGTTGGTATCGTTTGGCTTTGGCGGGTTGTTAGCGCAGTTTTCGCCGATGAAATCAGGTGGGTTTTCAAGTTGGTTTGATGATTCATATGTCAAAGCTAGTGCTGAATCAAGTAAAACAAAAGAACCAGCACCAGTTAAAATTGAGAAAAAAGTCAAACCTTTAAGCTATGGACAACAGGTCAATCAAGAAATTGAAAAGAAGCAATATGATGGACATCTGGATTTGCCGTTAGAATTGCAGACAGATGCTAAATGGAAAGACACCGCATACGGATTTGGCAATGTGGATAAGCCGAATACAATCGAAATTAATGGCTGTGCGATTGTGTCGCTTGCAATGGTTGGTTCATACATGGATCACCAAGAAGTTACCCCTCTGGATGTGTTAGCTTGGGCAAAAAATGACTTCTTTATGGAAGGACAAGGAACGGCGTGGTCTATTTTTAGTGCATATGCTGAAATGAAAGGCTATAACTGTCAAGAAATTGGGGATATTGAAACAGTGTCAGCTTTCTTGAAGGAAGGTCATCCAGTCATTATTTCTGTAAAACCGGGCTATTTCACTACAACTGGTCACATTATGGTGATGAGTGGTGTGGATGAAAAAGGCGATTTCTGGATTAATGATCCAAACGATTCAGAAGAAAAGGGCCATTCAAAACGGACATTTACAGCCGAAGAAGTGATGAATGAAGCGTTAAACTTCTGGGCATTTTATTAGGAATAAGAAAAGGTGTGGAACAACAGGCAGTACCCTTTGTTCGCATCTTTTTTAGCAAATAAAAGGAGGCAGGACAATGGATCGATGTACTTGGGCAACGAATACAACTGAAGAGATGCAAGCCTATCATGATGATGAATGGGGACGTCCAGTTCATGAAGAGCAACAGTTATTTGAGTTATTGACCTTGGAAAGTATGCAAGCAGGCTTAAGCTGGGCGATTATTTTGAATAAACGAGAAACGCTTAGAGCAGCTTATGATGCGTTTGATTATCGGAAAATTGCGCGATATGATGAGGAAAAAATTTTAGCTTTACTAGCAAATCCTGGTGTGATTCGTCATCGTTTAAAAATTCAAGCGACCATCACGAATGCGCAAGTTTTTCAAGAAGTTCAGGCAGAATTTGGGTCCTTTGATCGCTACCTCTGGAACTTTGTCGATCAGCAACCAATCGTTAATCACTGGCAGCACCCAGAAGAGGTTCCTGCCTCCACGGAATTATCGCAAGAGATTAGTCGAGTGTTAAAAAAACGAGGATTTAAATTTTTAGGTGCCACGACAGTCTATTCCTTTTTACAGGCGGCGGGATTGGTGAATGATCATTTAGAAACGTGTCATTATAAATAATAAAGGTCTCCTTCCAAAATTGAAGGAGACCTTTATTTTATTCTTTATACGCCCACTTGAAGTCGTATTTAGCACCTGTTGGATGATAAATAATTTCTTTCACGTTTGGTGCACGTAAGTGTGATTCTGCTTTTTGGTAAATTGGCACAACACCCATATCAGCAATTACTGTTTTTTCAGCGTTGATTAGATCTTCCCAGCGTTTTTCAGGATCGTTAACATCTGTGGTTTTGGACGCAGCAATGAATTTATCGTATTCAGGATTGCTGTAACGTCCACGGTTATTAGAAGTTGAGCTTTCTAATAAATCTAAGAAGTTAATTGGGTCTGAATAGTCGGCACTCCAACCACGAATAGCGATTTGGAAATCCCCTTTTAAGGTACGATCTAAACGAACGGCCATAGGGACAGGTGTCACAGTTACTTTTAAGCCTTCCAAAGTATCAGATAGTGATCCTTGAAGATATTCGCCCATTTTTTTAGCGCCTTCAGAGTCGTCTACCATTAAATCAACCGTTAAGTTGGAAACACCAAGTTCTTGTTTCGCTTTGTTCCAGTATTCCACAGCTTTTTTCTTGTCGTATTTGACTAATTTGTCGCTGCCGGCTTCTTTAACAAAGTCTTCACCCGTTTTTGGTGATTTCGCGACATCAACAGGGACGAAGCCTTGTGAAGGAAGAGAGCCATTAGCTAAAATATTTTTAGCTAATGAATCGCGATCGATGGCATAAGACATAGCACGACGTAAGTTTGCATTAGTCAATGGTGATTTTTCATCTGCTTGATTCATTTCTAAATAGAAAGAAGAAGCGGCTTTTAATTGGACCAAGTCAGGAGAGTTTTGCATTTGTTGAGCCAGTTCGCCAGATAAATACGTATCATCCACTTCACCAGTTTCATAAAGATTTAAGGCAGTTGGGGCTTCTTTCACCACGTTGATAGCGACTTTATCTAACTTGACAGTCTCTTTGTCCCAATATTCTTCATTTTTAGTTAGAGACCATTTAGTATCTGTTCCGGGACCATCAAACTCAGTTAGCGTAAAGGGACCATTGTAGACTGCTTTATCGCTACTCTTTGTATAATCTTTACCAAAACGTTCAACGATATCTTGACGTTGCGGCAAGAAAGAAGGGAAAGCCAATAAATCATCAAAATATGGTGTTGCTGTTTCTAAAGTGATTTCCAATTCATGATCATTGATTGCTTTAATGCCCAATTCTTCTTTAGGTAGTTCCCCTTTAGAAATTTTTTCAGCATTTTTTACTGGTTCAAACATGTAGGCATATTCTGAAGCAGTGACAGGATCCACTGTTCGTTGCCAACCGTAAACGTAATCTGCAGCAGTAACTGGTTTGCCATCAGACCATTTTGATTCTTCACGTAATTTAACTTTGTAAACTAAACCGTCTTCTGAAACAGTTGCTTTTTCGGCTGCACCAGCAGGCGCGGGTTTATTGTCTTTATCTAAACGATAGATTCCTTCGTAGACATTATTTAAAGTGGTAAAACTCACTTCATCTGTTGCAAGGGACGGATCGGCACTAGGCATTTCTTGGGATTCAACCATTGTGTATACTTGGTTGTCGCTGCCGCCGTTGCTTGCTCCTTTATCGTCACTGCCACCGCCGCAGGCCGCTAAAGCTAAGCTTGATAATACAAGTAATGAAGTAAATAAAACAGATTTCTTCATTTGACACGCTCCTTTTCATTTTTAGCAATACTCTCAGTATAATGTAAAAATGAAAAGGAGAAATTAAAAAATCGTTAGAAATGATTATTCTTTTATCAATTTTTAAAAAATGTCTAATCTTTTTTATGAAAAAAGTGGACAAACGTTGATAAGTAAAGATTTAAGCTGATTTCCATGCAGAAAGCATTCGATTTTAGAGTATTTATTCATCATTGATTTGATTTTTTTGACATAAAATAAACATCCCTTTTACAAAAAACAAATGAGAAGAAAAAAAGATTGTTACAAAAGCAAATAAGTGCTTTTGTAACAATCTTTTTAATCTTTTAATCGTTGGATGTCAATGACAGTTCCTGTGTAGGCATCTGCAGTGAATTCGTATTGAACAATGCCGTCGTCTTCAATGCGGCAAATTCCTCCAGTATATGTTTTGGAGTGGATGGCGAATTTCCGCAAGGGCTTTTTCTCAAACTCAATCCACGAACCTTCAATCGGTCCTTCTTTTAAAAAAGCAGCTTTTACATTTTCTAAGACGAGATCAGCGGAGATTGTTTTTTTCTTATGGTAGAACAAGGTTGAGGCAATGCCGCCTACTAAACCAAGACCAACGCCTAGCGCTAAGCCGCCTTTAAAGTATGTCAACTCATTTTCTTCGTTCATTTGTATGACCTCCCTTGGTCGGTTTCTGCTTACTATTACTTTTGTCAGTATCACTCTTATTTTACCATAGAGAAGGGGCCGCTGAGAAATAAAAAAAGTTTTTCAATCATTCTTTTAGGGCATTCTCATTGTCACGTTTAAAAAGAGAAAGCGATGTGCATTTTCTAGTATTTGCGTTATAATAAGAGTGAAATCATATGAAAGGAGTACCTATTTTTATCGACAGGATAAAGTGACTTTTTAGAGAAAAAGTGACGCTTGGTTGGCGTAATTTCCAACAAATCAAAAGCAATAGGACATACATCTATGGAAGAAAAAACATTTCAACGAATCAAGGAATTAACTGAATTACAAGGAACCAGCGGATTTGAAGACGACATTCGCGCGTACATGAAAGAACATATCACCCCGTTAGTGGACGATGTTCAATATGATGGTTTAGGTGGTATTTTTGGGATTAAACGTTCAAAAGTGGAAGCAGCGCCACGCGTAATGGTAGCAGCCCACATGGACGAAGTTGGCTTCATGTTAACTCAAATTAACGATAATGGTTTATTCCAAGTGGTTCCTTTAGGTGGCTGGAATCCCTATGTTGTTTCAGCACAACGTTTTACGTTAAAAACAAGTAAAGGGAACTATCCATGTATTTCTTCATCTATTCCGCCACACTTGTTGCGTGGTACGAGTGGTCAAAAACAATTAGAAGTCTCTGATGTGTTATTTGATGCAGGATTCTCTTCAAAAGAAGAAGCTGAAAGCTTTGGCGTTCGTCCAGGGGATTCCATTGTTCCACAAACAGAAACGATTAAAACAGCTAATGGCAAAAATATTATCAGTAAATCATGGGATAACCGCTATGGTTGTACGTTGGTATTAGATGCATTGGAAACGTTACAAAATGAAGAATTAGGCCACACATTAATTGCTGGGGCAAACGTACAAGAAGAAGTCGGGTTACGTGGTTCTAAACCATCTGTTCATAAATTTAATCCAGATATCTTCTTTGCGGTGGATTGTTCAGCGGCAGATGATATTCACACGAAAAAAGGAACGTATGGTCATTTAGGTGAAGGGACGTTATTACGGATTTTCGACCCAGGTTTAATCACATTGCCTCGCTTACGTGAATATTTATTGGATACAGCAGCGACACACAATATTCCGTATCAATATTTTGTTTCTAAAGGCGGAACGGATGCTGGGGCAGCGCACACAACTAATAACGGTGTACCAAGTACAGTCATCGGCGTTTGTGGTCGTTACATCCATACGCATCAAACAATGTTTAGTATTGCGGATTATGAAGCAGCGCGGGAAATGTTGTTACAAGCATTACGTGGCTTGGATAAATCAACAGTTAATACAATTGTTTACGGAAAGTAGAGGATGTTTAAATGATTTATCCCAATTCATTAGAAGAACTAGCAACTTATGTTGAAAAAGGTAAAAATGTTTTCTTCTTTACTGCTGATTGGTGCGGAGACTGTCGTTTCATTAAACCAGTCATGCCTGAAATTGAAGAAGCATTTCCAGCTTTTCAATTTATCGAAGTCGACCGCGATCAGTTTATTGACGTGGCTGCCGAGTGGAATATTTTTGGTATTCCGAGTTTTGTCGTAATTGAAAACGGTCAAGAGTTAGGACGCTTAGTAAACAAAGACCGAAAAACAAAAGAAGAAATCAGTGCATTTTTAACTAGCTTAGGCTAATTTTCATGAACCAGAGGAACCATTAAATTAAGAGAGAATCAGCTGGACAAAAGGGCGTTCTGCGCAAGGGTCCTAAATTCATTTTTGACTCTAGTTTCTTAGTCAAAGAAGCCTTTTAGATCAGCCTCCATCGGGAAGGTGACGAAAATGGAAGAACAAATGTATAAAAATATTCTTGTCGGCGTAGACGGTAGTGATCAAGCCAATTTAGCTTATGAACGTGCAATTGAGGTTGCTCGTCGAAACGGAAGCCGAGTCATTGTTGCAAATATTTTAGAAAATCAAGTGTATACAATGATGGGGTATTCGACGTTAAATGATCAATTAATTGATCAAGAAACAGCCGCTGCGGAAGAATTAATGGCCGATTGTAAAAAGTATGCTGAAAGCGTTGATTTTCATAATGTTGAAACAGTTACCATGTTTGGTTCACCCAAAGAAGTCATGAGTCATGAATTACCTGAAAAATACAATGTTGATTTAATTATGGTGGGACAATCAGGATTAAACGCAGTCGAACGTGTGGTCATGGGAAGCGTCAGTAGCTACATTATTCGTCAAGCCCCTTGCGATGTCTTAATTGTTCACTCTGAAGAAAAATAAGCAAAAAAAGTTATTGATTGAATAGAGAGTTGACCCTACGTTTCTTTTGTTTTTTCAAAGGATCAGCGGCTTGTCACTCAAAATTGAGGACTTGGAGAATAAGTCGTAGCGACATATTTTCCAAGTCTTTTAGTTTTTCGACAAAAAAGTATGCACAATGGGTCAATTTTTGATAAGATAAGACAGGAAAACGACAGAGGAGGAACAGAAATGATTTTTGCATATAACAAAGAACACGTTGGCGATGTCTTACTTGTCATCGTTGCGGACGATCAAGGTGCGGAAAACCAAGTAAAACGTGTCGGCGATGTGGCACGTGTAAGTTTAGTTGAGGCGCCAGAAACAGTGGTAGCTTGGAATATTTTCAATGCTTCAGCGCTTCTAGGTGACATTAATGGCACTGGCCAAGTGACTTTAACAGACGAACAAATCAAAAAAGTCAATACAGCGATTAAAGATGCGGGATTTTCAGAAACCCTTGAAAAAGACGACACCCCTAAAATTGTGGTTGGCTTTGTCAAATCATGTAAAAAACACCCAGATTCAGATCATTTATCTATCACACAAACAGAAGTAGACAACGGCGAAATCTTACAAATTGTTTGTGGCGCACCGAACATCAAAGCAGGACAAAAAGTGGTTGTGGCCAAGCCAGGCGCAATGATGCCTGATGGTTTAATGATTTGGCCAGGGGTTTTACGTGGTGAAGAAAGTTTTGGAATGATTTGTTCAGCAAAAGAATTACGTTTACCAAATGCACCTGCTAAAAAAGGAATCTTAGAATTGCCTTTTGATGCAGAAGTTGGTTCTGCATTTGCGGTAGGAGAATAAAAGAAAGAAACGACCTGTTGTTCAAACAACAGGTCGTTTCTTTCTTTTATTGATTGCTGCGATTATTTTGTTGTGTTAAAGCTGATTTATCAATGGTTAAATCGATGGTTGCTTTCATTTCTTTAGAACCACGATAATAAGTCACTTCCATTTTGTCGCCAACTTTTTTCTTGTAAAGCGCGCTTTGTAAATCTGTAGTAGAGCTTACGTCTTGGCCGTCAACTTTCGTGATAACATCGTATTTTTCCAATCCAGCCTTTTCAGCAGGGGTCGCTGCTTCAACACCACGAACCACTACGCCAGTTTTTACAGAAGCTGGAATTTTTAAAATTTGTTCTTGTTGTTGTGAAGAGATACCTGTTAAATCAGACATCGTAATCCCGAGAGCTGGCCGTGTCACTTTACCATCTTTTTCTAATTGGTTGATAATGTTGACTACGTCATTACTTGGAATGGCAAAGCCCATCCCTTCAACGCTCACTTGACTAGTTGATTGCACAATTTTTACTGAGTTAATTCCAATGACTTGCCCTTCAATATTGATTAGTGGACCACCGGAGTTTCCTGGATTGATGGCAGCATCGGTTTGAATGGCATTAATATTGATGGTTTCACCAGACTCGTTTTTATTGGTAATATTTCTATTCACAGAAGAGATGATTCCTTGTGTGACAGAGTTAGCATAATCAGAGCCTAGAGGGGAACCAATCGCAATAGCAGGCTCACCGACTGTGATTTTACTAGAATTCCCAAACTCAGCGACTTGATCAACTTTGTCGGAAGAAATTTTAATCACGGCTAAATCCGTATAAGCATCGGTTCCGACTAATTCGCCTTTCACTTTGGTGCCATCAGATAAAACAACTTCCAATCCTTGCGCTTTATCTACGACGTGGTTATTTGTCACGACATAAGCCGTTTTACCATCTTTCTTATAAATAACCCCACTACCTTCACTGGCTGCTTCTAAATCGTTACCATTGTTGCCGGAAGAGTCTTGAGTACCTTCATTCCCACCGAACAATCCCCCAAAAGGATCATCTGCCGAAGAATTGTTGCTAGCACTTTGCATATTAATGACAGAAACCACAGAATTTTGAACTTTTTTCACGGCTTTTGTGACATCGCTAGAAACATTGTAACTCACATTGCTGACTTTTGTGTCGCCGTGATTAGTGGACGTCGTCGTCGCCGCATTATTTCCGCCGTTGGGTGTGGGAATAATCCCAGAATAAGCGCCTCCTAGAATAAGGGCGCCACCAAGTAAGCCGCCAGCTAAACCAATCCCAAATTTTTGCAATAAACTTTTTTTATCTGAATTAGGTGTAACATCTTTTCGTTGCATAAAATAACCTCCCAATAAGTGCATCTGAATTTTCTATATTAAGTATATCTGTTTCCTACTCCTTTAGTCTATCGAATAGCTTTGAATTTTTTATGAACAACTTAGGGAAAAATTACAGAAAAAATACGAATGAAAAAGTTATACACAGAAAAATGTGAACAAATCGGGAATAACTCTGTGTACAGTTTTTAGAAAAGTTATCCACAGAATGTGGATAATGTGGACAAATCAGTGGCGAATATGTGTTTGTATTGAAAAAGCTGTTAAATAAAGTAATTTTTTAGTTTGTTCTGTGGATAACTCTGTGTATATGTGTATAAGTATGTGGAAACGTTGTGGAAAGTAGCCAAACTTCGTGCTAAAATAAGAAAGAAGAGAAAACGAGAAAGTAGTGGAATAGGTGAAAATTAAACTAGTAACAGTCGGAAAATTGAAAGAAAAATACCTGATTCAAGGCATTAATGAATATCTGAAACGTTTAAATAGCTATGCCAAGATGGAAATCATTGAAGTACCAGATGAAAAAGCCCCAGAAAAACTCAGTGACGCTGAAATGCTTCAAGTCAAAGAAAAAGAAGGCCAACGTATTTTGGGGAAAATTAATGACAACGAATACGTCTTTGTTTTAGCCATTAATGGCAAACAATTATCTAGTGAAGAATTTTCAAAAGAAATTGAACAATTAGGGATTAGTGGTAAAAGTAATCTAACCTTTGTCATTGGTGGCTCCTTAGGTCTCAGTGATTCAGTCCTTCAGCGAAGTAACCAACAAATTTCTTTTGGCCGCTTAACTTATCCACATCAGTTAATGCGTTTGGTATTAGTGGAACAAATTTATCGCGGTTTTCGGATTATGAAAGGGGAACCGTATCATAAATAGGAAGTAGGCTGGTTGCTCAGTAATTTCTATAAATCAAGTCATTGCTTGAAAAATATATGAAGTAAAATATCTTTAGTCTGTTTGTCTGATAGAAAATAAAAAAATTCAATCAAACTGGATTGAGAGAAACGCTACCGTTCAAACAATAAATAAAAATGAGAGGAATGGCAAAAAACAATGGTCATTCCTCTTGTTTTTTCAAAAAAAATGTCCGATTGTTGTGCCTCAGAAACAGGTTCAGCACCCATGATTATTATTTTAAAATGAGAAAAAATTAAGGGATTATCATAAAAATCAATATTTTTAACGTGAAAAGTTGAATAAGCTCTTCAATGAAGAAAACACTATTGACAGTAATTAAAAATTACCTTAAAGTGAAAGCGTAAACATGTATAATATTTCATGTGACTAGGGAAAACTAGGCATGAAAAGTCTGTCTGAAGTAATTACTTTAGGTTGTCTTTTCATGCCTAATTTTTATATAGAATACTTAGTAGAGGAGGAAGTTGATTAAATTATCAGAAAAAAGTGTTTGGAAAAGTCGGATTGGTTGCTTAAAAATAGAAAGATATGGGGAAAAATATGATTAAAAAAATAATAGTCGTTGTTGCTTTCATGCTTACAGGCTTCTCGCTAACTGCGATGAGTGCATCTGCAGAAGAAATAACTGATTTATTTTTACAAAAAGAAGTGACATATTCTGGTGTAGAAGGAGGAAAAATTGGAGAGAATTGGAAATACCCACAATTTGTTGGCGAAAAAGCTGTCGATGGCGATGAAACAACACGCTGGTCCGCTGATAAGCAAGATGAACAATGGTTAATTGTTGATTTGGGTGAAGTAAAAAACATTGGCGAACTCGTTTTACAGTTGCATGCAGAAAGTCCTGTGTATGAAATCTTAGTTTCAACAGATGGTGAAAGCTATCAATCTATCTTTAAAGAAGAGAATGGGCAAAGTGGCCAACCTACCAAAAAATATATTGATGGCAATAATGTACAAGCACGTTTTGTAAAATATCAGCAGATGAAAATGTGGCAACACACAAATAAGCAATTTTACAGTTCAAGTATTATTTCGTTTGAAGCATATGAAAAAAAACGACTGCCAGAAGCGATTAAACTTTTAACAGAGAACCTGACTATTAGTGAAAAAAGAAAGCAACAGCTAGCCTTTGAAGTGTCACCAGCTGGAGTAGACATCACAGAGGATCAGATTGAGTGGTCGAGTAGTGATCCTACCATTGTGACGGTTGATCAAACGGGTAATTTAACAGCAGTTAAGAGTGGTGAAGCGAAGGTAACAGTCAAAATTAAAGGAACAGAAATTAGTGATACAATTCCTGTGACTGTTGTAGCAGAAAATAAACAATATGCGGAAATGCGAGCAAAATGGAAAATGCGATTGTTGGGTACAACGCAGTATGATAACGATGCAGATGTGCAACAGTATCGTGCCCAGATTGCTACGGAGAGTTTAGCATTATGGCAAACGCTTAATCAAGCAGCAGATCGTGGGTATCTGTGGGAACGAAAACCATCGGATACAGTGTCTGCTGATTACACGACTCAATTTACCAATATTAAAAAATTAGCGTTAGGCTACTATGAACCATCAAGTGAGCTTTTTGAAAAACCGGAAGTTTATGATGCGATTGTTAAAGGCATTGAATTTATGATTGATACAAAAAAATACAATGGAACGTATTACACAGGTAACTGGTGGGATTGGCAAATTGGTTCCGCGCAGCCGCTAACAGATACATTGATTTTATTACATGATGAACTATTGAATACAGATGCAGAAAAATTAAATAAATTTACTGCTCCGCTGATGCTGTATGCAAAAGATCCAAACATACAATGGCCAATTTATCGTGCAACAGGGGCTAACTTAACAGATATTTCAATCACCGTTTTAGGTACTGGACTTTTGTTAGAAGATAATCAACGCCTAGTACAAGTACAAGAAGCTGTTCCGTCCGTTTTAAAAAGTGTTTCCTCAGGTGATGGCTTATATCCTGATGGTTCCTTGATTCAACATGGTTATTTTCCGTACAACGGCAGTTACGGGAATGAGTTGCTAAAAGGGTTTGGACGAATTCAGACTATTTTACAAGGTTCCGATTGGGAGATGAATGACCCTAACATTAGTAATTTATTTAATGTTGTTGATAAAGGTTACTAACAATTGATGGTAAATGGAAAAATGCCATCGATGGTTTCTGGTAGAAGTATTTCCAGAGCGCCAGAAACGAATCCTTTTACTACAGAGTTTGAATCGGGTAAAGAAACAATAGCTAATTTAACCTTAATTGCAAAATTTGCACCAGAAAATTTAAGAAATGACATTTATACATCTATCCAAACGTGGCTTCAACAAAGTGGGTCATACTATCATTTCTTTAAAAAACCAAGAGATTTTGAAGCGTTAATTGACTTGAAAAATGTGGTGAATAGTGCGTTACCTGCCCAAGCGACACCAATGCAATCTTTAAATGTATATGGTTCGATGGATCGAGTCCTACAGAAAAATAACGAATATGCGGTGGGTATTAGTATGTATTCACAACGTGTCGGAAACTATGAATTTGGGAATACGGAAAATAAAAAAGGCTGGCATACAGCAGACGGCATGCTTTATTTATACAATCAAGACTTTGCTCAGTTTGATGAAGGATACTGGGCAACGATCGATCCATATCGATTACCAGGAACGACAGTTGACACAAGAGAATTGGCAAATGGTGCTTATACAGGGAAACGCAGTCCCCAGTCATGGGTAGGTGGCTCAAATAATGGACAGGTTGCCTCTATAGGAATGTTTTTAGATAAAAGTAATGAAGGAATGAACTTAGTTGCTAAAAAATCTTGGTTCCTATTAGATGGTCAAATCATTAATTTGGGAAGTGGCATTACTGGTACGACAGATGCTTCGATTGAAACAATCCTCGATAATCGGATGATTCATCCACAGGAAGTGAAGCTTAACCAAGGTTCAGACAAAGATAATTCTTGGATTAGTTTAAGCGCAGCGAATCCATTGAATAACATTGGCTATGTTTTTCCTAATTCAATGAATACGCTTGATGTTCAAATAGAAGAACGCTCTGGTCGCTACGGAGATATTAACGAATACTTTGTTAATGATAAAACCTATACAAATACATTTGCTAAAATTAGTAAAAATTATGGCAAGGCTGTTGAAAATGGTACTTACGAATATTTAACAGTGGTTGGGAAAACGAATGAAGAAATCGCAGCTCTTTCTAAAAACAAAGGCTATACTGTTCTAGAAAATACAGCAAGCTTACAAGCCATTGAAGCAGGTCATTATGTCATGATGAATACATGGAATAATGACCAAGAAATTGCAGGACTGTATGCGTATGATCCAATGTCGGTTATTTCAGAAAAAATTGATAACGGTGTTTATCGCTTAACTCTTGCGAATCCTTTACAAAATAATGCATCCGTTTCTATTGAATTTGATAAGGGCATTCTTGAAGTAGTCGCAGCGGACCCAGAAATTTCTGTTGACCAAAATATTATCACTTTAAATAGTGCGGGGTTAAATGGCAGCTCGCGTTCAATCACAGTTAAAACAACTCCTGAAGTAACGAAAGAAGCGTTAGAAAAATTAATTCAGGAACAAAAAGAACACCAAGAAAAAGACTACACCGCAAGCAGCTGGAAAGTCTACAGCGAAGCATTGCAACAAGCACAAACTGTGGCAGATCAAACAACAGCGACGCAAGCAGAAGTAGACCAAGCAGAAGCAAAACTACGCTCGGCAGTGAAGCAATTGGCAAAAGTACCAACCAAAGAAGTAGATAAAACCAACTTGTTGAAAATCATCAAAGAAAACGAGAAACATCAAGAAAAAGACTACACCGCAAGCAGCTGGAAAGTCTACAGCGAAGCGTTGAAACAAGCACAAACTGTGGCAGATCAAACAACAGCAACGCAAGCAGAAGTAGACCAAGCAGAAGAAAAACTACGTTCGGCGGTGAAGCAATTAACATTGAAAAATAGTGGGGAAAATAAAAAGGAGCAAAAAAATGGGGGGAATAATGGACACTTAAATACTAGTACAGGAGTTGATCAAACTGGTACGAAACAAGTTAAGCCATCAAGCCAAGGTGGTTTCAGAAAAGCTAGCCAATTTTTACCGAGCACAGGAGAAAAGAAATCGATCGCGCTTGTGATTATTGGCCTTCTAGTTATCGCCAGTGGGTGTCTTCTAGTTTTTCGTGAAAGTAAATCGAAGAAGTAAAAAATTACGGAGTCACTAAAAACATAAGAAAAAGCAGACTTCCATACAAGAAGTCTGCTTTTTCATTAATTACTCCGCTTCTGCATTTTGCAAGTCAGCGACATCAGTCAGATAAGTGGCTTCATCCAACAAATCTTCCGAATGTGCGACATAAATCGCAGTGGCGCTATCACCAACCACGTTTAGGCTAGTAACGAGCATTTCGATTGGACGATTAATGGCTAAAATCAATGAATACGTCGCAATCGCAATCTCATTGTTATAGTTTAAACCAGTTAAAATAGTGAAAAGGATAATCCCGCCAGCGCCAGGTGCCGCCGGTGTACCAATGGATGACATTAAAGCTAAAATGGCAATCAAGGCAATATTAGCTGGTGTCACTTCATAACCAGCTACGCCCGCCACAAAAATAGCCGCAATTACTTGCATAATCGCTGTGCCGTTCATATTAATAGTCATTCCTAACGGCAAGACAAAGGCGGCAACATCGCTGTCGACACCTAACTCTTCAACCGTTGTTTTTGTATTTAACGGTAAAGTGGCTGCCGAAGAAGAAGTAGAAAATCCAAAGACCACAACTTTCATAATCTTTTTAATAAAAGGAACAGGATTTAATTTTGTCGCAAATAAGATAAATAATGGGTAACCGATCATCAAAAAGGCTAAGAGCGTCGCTGTCGTGGTTACGACGTAGACTAACGCTGGTTTTAAATAATCAATCCCGTAAGAAGCAAACGTCCGAACTAACAACATAAAGACGGCGATAGGAGCAAATTTAGTAATTACAAACGTTAAAAATAACGTGACCATCGCATTGACTTCTTCAATTAATCTTTTGAAAACACGAATTTTATCCCCTAATGCATTAATACATAAACCAGTAATCACTGCCAACACAACAACGGCTAAAATTGCACCATTGTCGCTAAATGCAGAACCGATATTTTTCGTGACAGCATTGACAATCACCATTAATGGGTTGCCGCTCGTACTTACTTCGACAGGAGCTAGCGTTTCAGATAACGACACATTAAAAGCACCAGTTAAATATACGCTATAGCCCACAATTCCAGCCGTTAATAGAGCAATCAGTGACATCGATAAAAAGCCAAAAATTGTTTTATAAGAAATTCGTCCTAATTTTTGCGTATCGGTAATATGACAAATGGCTAAAGTAATTGAAGTAAAGACCATCGGCACAATCACTAATTGTAGGCCGTTGATAAATAGTTGACCAATAATATAGAAAAGCCCAATCGCAGATTGTCCTTTTTCAGGATCTGAAATATCTTGGAAAAGAATCTGATTGATTGTCTGCCACACAGCGCCTTGATTGCTGCGAATAAGGTGCTCTCTTAAAAATAAAAAGCCGAGCCCAACGATTAATCCTCCCACCAATGAAATCACCATTTTTTTGGTAAATGAGATACCTTTCACTTCACGTTTTTTCTTTTCCACTTTGTTGCCTCCCAAATAAATTGATTAAGCACCGCGCAAAAAAAGCCTTGCACACAAAAAAAGGGCAAGACATCTCGTATCATTCACTATACAAAAATACAGAATTTTACAGAACTTTGCCTTGTTAGCCTCTCGGACTATCTTAAAGGTACTTTTCCACATACTAAGGGAAACTACGAGAATTGTCAATTCTTTTTTACTTAGGGGGGTGTTATTTTTGAAGAAAGAAAGTGATCTTTACCCTTTCCGCAGATACCGCAGCCAAAAAAGAACTACAACGGATTCTTTTGCAGTATAATAGAAAATAGAAACGAAAGAACAGGCACCAACACAAAGGAGGTATTTTTATGAAAGTCACTCAACTTTCTAGTGAAACCCTTGACCGAGCGCACGAACGTTTTGAAGAAACACTTGCGCAAATGACCGTTGCCGAAGCAAACACGATGCCCGCACCATTAATCAAGTCTGTTACTTGGCTGATGTGGCACACAGCCAGAGAATTAGACCTACAAATTTCCGCACTTAATCATAGTGAACCGTTATGGCTTAGCCAACACTGGACAGAAAAATTTGCCTTGGATTTGCCAGATGAGACAGAAGACTGGCATCACACACCAGAAGAAGCGGCGAAAGTCGTGGTGGCAGAAAAGCAATTGCTTAGTGACTATTTGGCTGCCAGTGTGGCACTTACCAAAAGTTATTTAGACCAAATCAAAGAAGAACAATTGTCAGACGTGATTGATAAAAATTGGACCCCGCCGGTGACTAGACAAGTCCGTTTAGTTTCAGCGATTGATGATGCAGTGATGCATTCTGGGCAAGCCGTTTATACACGAAGATTAGTCATTGGAAAATGATAAATAAGCAAAAACAAAAATGCTTCTGCTTAAGCAGGAGCATTTTTTATTGAGAGAAAAATACATAAAAATAATGAACGAAGAACTGTCCACTTTTTCCCTAGTTGAAACGTTGTATAAGTGAAAGGAGAAATCAGATGAAAAAGGAGGCAAATTTTGACGAAGTACTATTTTCTTTGGGGCAAGAAGTCATCCAAGTCTTGATTCGCCGAGGAGCAAGTCTTGAAGATGCACAAGATGCAGTGTCGCAAACGTATACAACGATTTTTTCAATATTACCTGAAATTACATCAGAAAATCTACGCCCGTGGTTTTTCCGAGTAACATTTAATTACTACATTACGATGTATCGAAAAAAGAAACGAGAACGCACTTTTGTGGCAAACAGCCATCCTGTGAAATCAATAGAAAAAATGGAAGGGCAAGAGTTATTATTATTGATCGATTCCTTAAAAGATGAGGAACAAGAACTATTACTTTTGAAATATTATTATCAATTATCGTATGCCGAGATTGCGTTGATTTTAGAATTATCTGTTGAAAATGTTCGCAAAAAATTGTATCGCACACGTCAAAAATTAAAAAAAGAACTGGAGGAATAGAAGTGGATTTAAAAAAAAGTATTCGTAAAGCGAAAAGAAAACAATTTATCGTGATTGGTGCCATAACCGTTGTTAGTTTTGCCGTATTGTTTGTCGGTTTTTTTGTGGGAATGGATAAACTTTCGACGAAAAACTATCATACCCTACTAGAAGTAATTAATGATCAAGAAATGATTGCTTCACCAAACACTCAATTAGATTCCCAAGTAATTGCTAATAGTTCGCCTTTTGGGGGCGAAGTTGTGACCAATCGTTCAAAAAATATTGATGGTTACACGGTGGAGTGGAGTAATTTACGTAGCAGATATAGCTTTTTCAGAAATTCGATTGACTGGAATGAAGTCTATCCTGGTAGCTATTATTCTTCTAAGAATTTTTATGAATACAACCGACAAACCAAGCAGAAAGTAGCATCTTTTTATAACCCAGCGATTACCAATTACTATGGTGGTATCAAAAACGAATTAACTGAATTAGATAAAATGGAAAACCAAGTAGCGGAAGTGGCGATTTCTTTTGATAAACCTTATCCATATGAAGAAGTCCGCAAAATGTTACCGAGCAATGTCAACTTAGTTTGGCTCTATGTTTACTCCGAAACGGTTAATGAAAAAGAGGGGCCTTCTGGTACTCTGCCTTATGGTTTTCAATTAAGCATGGACGATCAAAATGAAATATTTGATCCTGAAAACGACAAGCAACACTTTTTTGAAACCTTAGAAAAATCCCCCATGTTTGCTGACAACCAAGAAGGCCAAAAGTTTATCCAACAAAATAAAAATAAAAAAGTCGAAAAATTACCTATTTGGGGAGTCATGCTCACCGGACAAACTAAAAATTTCAAAGCCTTACAAAATGAACCTTTTGTTCGTGGCGCTTCAATTGGCGTGACCGCACCTATCGTTCCTTATATTCAGCCAGAGAAATAAACGTTCTTCAAAACTCTAAGCCTTCCGACTGATTTTGCTTCAACGATATTGTCAGTAAAAATAGAAAACGTTATAATAGAATGGATCACAGGAAGTGCTTCTACAATGCGTGGGAGCACTTTTTTTACTTATCTATGAGGAGGGCAAGTGAATGTTTTTTAATTTTATTGGGTTAACGTTATTTTTTGGTATCGGGATCTTAGTTGCGAATGGCGCCAAAATTGTAGCGAATAAAGGGAAAAAGAGTAAGGGGACCATTCTGTTAATGGCGATGGAATTGCTCTTGTTAGGTATCTTTTTATTTGTGACTTTGCCAAGTAAAAATCTTTCAACCGTGTTGTGGATTAATTTGATTGGCGCAGTGATTGCTAGTGGGGTGTTATTAAGTACACGCTTAGCTAGTAAAGTCGAAGTTCCTGGTATCCAAAAGGGCCGCAAAGAAGTAGGCAAGAATACCAACAAAACGGCTAACAAAGACTGGTCTGGCAAAATTTTGGGTGTTGCCGTTTTGGCAATGATTTTGTTGACCATTGTCAGTAGTATTACCAGAATTTCTTCTATTGATGAAATTTATCAAACGATTCCTTTAAAAACGGAAGAAAAAGCTGAAGTTTTAACTTCGGCGAAAGAAACACCCATTGCGATTGCACCACAAACGGCGAAACGAAAAATGTTACAGAAATTTTCCGTCATTCCCAATTCCAATATGTTTACTTTGGATGGTATAACAGCACAAGTTGTCAATGGCGAGTATGTTTATGTAGCAACAGTCGAATTTAATGGCTTCTTTAAATGGCTAAAACTGGGGGAAGTACCTGGCTATTTCATCATTAGTGCGACAGATATCAACGCACAGCCAGAATTTGTAGAAAAACCAATCGTTTACACTCCTTCAGCTTACTTTGGCAAAGATGCCGCACGAAAAATTTATTCCGCTTATCCAGGTTATGCAGCAACTGGCACAATCAATTTAGAGCTGGACGACCAAGGGAATCCTTACTATATTCAAACGCTTTACAAAGAGTATGGGGTTTCTGGTCGCATGCACTATAATGAATTTAAAACGGCGGTATTAAATGCTACAACAGGAGAAGTTAACGTTTATGACAGTCAAAAAGCCCCAAGTTTCGTTGATGCGCCGATTACTAGCTCAGCGGCGAATAGCTTAAATGAATTCTTTGGTCGTTACAGTCAAGGCTGGTGGAACCAGACAATGTTTGGTGCCAAAAAAGATGTTAAAATTCCAACTGAAAATGGTATTTATGCATCAGGACAAATTACGCCGATGATGAACAAGGAAGGGAACCAGTTGCTTTATTTTACGGACTTTACAAGTAGTGAAAAAGACCAAGATTCCGCTTTAGGTTACTCCTTAATCAATGCCCGAACAGGCCAAGTTACGTATTATCGTGATACTAAAGTCGGCATTATGGATAGTGATGGCGCCATTTCTATCGCCTCAAAAATTTATCCAGAAAAGAAATGGAAAGCTAGTATGCCAGTCCTTTATAACATTGATGGCGTGCCAACGTGGATTGTTTCGTTAATGGACAGTAAAGGGATTTTCAAAAAATATGTCTATATAAACGCCGTAGATAATGATATTGTGATTGATGCAGACACGGCACAAGGCGCATTAGACGCTTATCGAATTGAGTTAGTAACCAAAGGAAGTAACAATGAAAATACAGACAAAGCCAACTTGAAAACGATGCAAGGGAAAGTAGCTCGTGTCTCAGTAGTAGCTGGGGAAGCGCAAACGGTAGTTTCATTTTTACTAGAAGATGAAAAAACCATTTTTAGCGTAACGACTAATAACAGTCCGCTGGCGCTATTCTTAAAAGAGGGCGACCAAGTGACATTTAAAGCCGTAGTGACTGAAAATGCTAAAGCAGCGAATGTTGAAGAATTGAAAATTGCAGGATTAAACTAAATAAAACACCTCTTTTCTATAGAAAAGAGGTGTTTTATTCTTGGAAAAGAAGAAAAATCCACTTATTTCTGCTATGATAAGAGAGAAAAAGAATACGAAGGAGCTTCGCCCATGCGCAACATAAAATTAACCATTGAATATGATGGTAAAAGATACTCAGGTTGGCAACGACTAGGCAATTCAGAGAAAACGATTCAAGGGAAAATTGAAAGTATTTTAACACAAATGACGGGTGAACCGATTGAAATTATTGGCTCAGGCAGAACGGATGCCGGCACACATGCACGTGGTCAAGTAGCGAATTTTAAAACGACTAGTTCACTAACAACAACCGAAATGTTATCCTTTTTAAATCGATATTTACCTGGCGATATTGTTGTTAAAGAAGTTACAGAAATGCCTGAACGTTTTCATGCACGGTATAACGCCACAGGCAAACAATACAGCTACTATGTTTGGAATAGCCCAATTCCTAATGCCTTTGAACGGTATCATAGTTTTCACTTTCCCAAAGCGTTGGATCAAGAAAAAATGGAACAAGCTTGCCAAAAATTAATAGGGACCCATGATTTTATTGGCTTTTCAGCATTGAAAAAAACCAAAAAATCGACTACTCGAACGATTGAAAAGATTACGATTGAAAGAAACGGCGAAATGTTACAGTTCACTTTTGTGGGCAATGGTTTCTTGCATAAAATGGTCCGCATCCTCGTTGGGACACTTTTAGAAATTGGTGCAGGCACCAAAGAATTAGCGATAATTGATGAATTGTTCGCAACAAAAGTCCGAGAAGGCGCAGGTGAAACGGCTCCTGCACAAGGATTGTTTTTAGATGAAGTGTATTATAAATAAACAACTTTAGAGGTGGGGGAAAAGTGAATAAAGATTGGAAAAAACTAAAAGCGTCTAATGAAGGTATTCCAACATTTGAATCATTAATGCCATATACTTTAGAAGTTTTGAAAGATGGAGATGTACTGAACAGAAAGATCATTTTAAAGCGTATTATTCAGTTCTTAGATATTCCGGATGAAATTGCCTCAATGATGTATCCAAACTACCCTCAAGGAGATGGGATTTTAGCAAATCGTTTCAGCTTTGCTATCAGCGATTTGTATAAAGCTAGAGCTGTTGAACGGATTAAACGAGGTATGTATCAAATAACAGAACTAGGTTTGGATTTATTAAATAATTATGGTGAAAAAATCAATAGAAAACTTTTGGAACAACAACCTGCATATCAAAAATATATGCAAGAATTAGTCGAACGGAATAATCGTGTTGGAACGACTACTATCGAAGCAAGCGCACCAATTGAAAGTGCTAAAATAGACATTGAGGATATGATCAACAATCAAAATAATCAAATTGCGATTGAACTATTAAACAAAGTTCGACAAGTGGAGCCAGTATTTTTTGAAAAGTTAGTTATACATTTATTGGAGACAATGGGATATAGTGGAAAACACGGAACGGCAGTTGTTACATCCAAATCAAATGATGGTGGAATAGATGGCATCATCAATCAGGATCCATTAGGAACTAGTACTGTTTATGTTCAAGCAAAGCGATATCACGAAACTAATACCATTGGTCGCCCTGCTATACAAGGATTTTATGGCGCTTTAGCTGCTGTAAATGCAGATAGAGGAGTTTTTATAACAACTTCTAGTTTTAGTGCTAATGCGCACGAATTTGCCAAAAATCAAGGGATAGTTTTAATAGATGGTATTAAATTAACAGAGCTCATGTTAGAGTTTGGTGTTGGTGTAGAAATAGCCAAGACGTACAAGCTATTTAGAATTGATAATGATTACTTTGAAGATGAGCTTTAGCTTATTATAAATAACAAAAAAATAAATTTTCTTTAACCACACCAATTAAAAAGTTGAACTTCATCTAAAAAGTGCTAACGTTAAGAAGAGATTAACAATAGAAAGAGGTCATTTTTTTGCTATCTTTACTTATTTCTGTCAAAAAATTATTTTCATCTTTTTTAGGTATCTTAAAAAAAGAAGACACTCGTGCCTTGTTCTTTTTACTGGCAACCACGTTGTTGAGTGGGACTATTTTTTATTCAACAGTGGAAAAATTGTCGCCATTAGATTCGTTATATTTAAGTTTCATGACGTTAACCACGATTGGTTATGGAGATGTGCATCCAGTTACTGACTTGGGAAAAATTTTCACCATGATTTATGCTACAGTAGGCTTGGGGATTATGGCTATGTTTATTTCGGTCGTAGCAAAATCCTACTTGTATTCTAAACAAAGTCATCACCACCATCACCATAAAAACAAAGAACATTCAGCGGAAAAGTCTTCAGAAAAATAGACGAAATTGATGAGTTGACCAAGTGTTTCTCGAAAAATGAAAGTTTTTTGAGAAACACTCTTTTTTTATCTTAATAATTATGGTAGTATGTCCCAAACTGTATTTTATTTTAAAGGAGCGTGAAGTGAATGGTCAAAGCGATTCGGAAATTATCGTTAATTCAAAAAATCATGATAGGGATTGTGATTGGAACCACCTTGGGTTTCTTGGTGCCGGAATGGACCTTCATCAGCGTTCTTGGTGAATTGTTTGTGGGCGCCTTAAAAGCAATTGCGCCGATTTTAGTTTTTGTCTTAATTATTGCGTCGCTAGCCCAACAAAAGGCTGGGGCGAAAACATATGTTGGATCAATTTTAGTTGTGTATCTGTTAGCGACATTTTTGGCAGCTGTTGTTGCCGTGACGGCAAGCTATCTGTTTCCCGTTAAGATTGTCTTGGAGGCGGCGCAGGAAGCGCAAGCAGCCCCAACGCAACTTAGTGATGTTTTAAGCAATGTGTTAACAAGCGTTGTCCAAAATCCGATTCAAGCGATGATTGAAGGCAATTATTTATCTGTTTTATTTTGGTCCTCATTAATCGGTATTGGGTTACGTCAAAGTTCGGTCGCTACCAAGGATGTGATTGCCAATCTTTCAACAGGGATTACCACGGTCGTTCAAATGATTATCGGCATTGCGCCAATTGGAATTCTAGGTTTGGTGTTTCATTCGGTGACAACAACAGGCATTGCAGGGTTAGCCAAGTATGGTCAGTTACTATTATTGTTAATTGGTACGATGGCCGTGGTTGCTTTAGTCGTTTATCCAGCGATTGTTTTTTGGAATATTCGGCAAAATCCGTATCCGTTAGTCTTTTTTGTATTAAAGGAAAGTGCGATTCCCGCATTCTTTACACGCAGTTCTGCGGCCAATATTCCCATTAATATGGAATTGGCGAAAGCAATGGATTTAAATGAAGAATCTTATGCGGTCTCTATTCCGCTAGGCGCAACGATTAATATGGGCGGCGCAGCCATTACGATTACCATTATGACATTGGCGGCAGTCCACACATTAGGCATGTCCGTACCAATCTATTTAGCATTATTGTTGAGCATCATCGCCGCTGTTTCTGCTTGTGGGGCTTCAGGAATTGCTGGCGGCTCCTTGTTGTTAATTCCGCTTGCATGTAGTTTGTTTGGCATTTCCAATGACATTGCCATGCAAGTCGTCGGCGTTGGCTTTATCGTCGGCGTAGTCCAAGATTCCATTGAAACAGCGTTGAACTCTTCTAGTGACTTGTTGTTTACCACCTCAGTTGAGTTAGCAGACCGACGTAAAAATGGTGAAATTATTGATGTCAAAGCATTAATTGGCAAAAGTCAATTGGTGGTCGAACAAGAAAATATTTAAAAGAAAGGAACAACCCGCTAAAATGCTGGTTGTTCTTTTCTTTAATAATCTCGGCCCCATTTTTTTCAGGGGCCACTGAAATTATCGACCATTTTGTGAAGAAAATCCTCTCTATAATAAAGGTATCAAGTAAATAGGAGGTACACGAAATGAAATGGTATCAACTTTCCTCAACAAAAGTAATCGAGCAGACTAAGACGAAGCAAACGGGTCTTTCTAGCGAAGAACGTCAGCAACGTTTACAAACGAATGGTCCAAATAAAATTGAAGAAAAACAACAACTGAAAACGTGGCAAAAGCTAGCCAAACATTTTACAGATTTACTAATGATGGTCTTACTCGCTGCCGCAATTCTAAAATTTGCCACAGGCGAAGTGGTCGAAGGAAGTATCATTTTTCTAGTGGTGCTTGTCAATGGCTTTGTCGGTTATTGGCAAGAGCGTAAAGCAGAAGAATCATTAGACGGCCTTAAACAGATGATGGGCCAAGAGGCAGTCGTTCTAATTGATGGACAAAAAACAACCGTTTCTTCTGAAACATTGGTTCTGGGAGATGTAGTCACGTTACAAGCTGGTGATGTAGTCCCAGCAGATTTGCGCTTATATGATGTTCATAATCTGATGATTGAAGAATCAATTTTGACAGGCGAATCAGAAGCCGTGGAGAAAATTACCGGTTCCTTGAATGAAGAATTGCCAACAGGCGATCAAAAGAATTTGGCTTTTTCAGGAACACTTGTCCAAGCGGGCTCAGCCTTAGGCGTTGTAGTAGAAACAGGAGATTCCACTGAAGTTGGAAAAATTAATCACGCGTTGCAGTCAGTAGATCAAAAAACAACGCCTCTCGTGCGGAAAATGCACCAATTAAACAAGCAAATTTTCCAAGGGATTATGGTCTTGATCGTGTTTCTGATTTTCTTTACCACTTTTCGTCATGGCATGGAATGGAGCCTCTTATTTTCTGCGATGATTGCATTAATTGTAGCAATGATTCCAGAAGGCTTACCTGCTGTGTTAACGATGATTTTATCGATGGGTGTTCATGAGATGGCTAGAGAAAATGCGATTATTAAAGGCATGCCTTCCGTTGAAACATTAGGTTCAATGACAGTTATCTGTTCAGACAAAACAGGAACGCTAACTAAAAATGAAATGACGGTAATGGATGTAGTGACTGAAGAAATGACCATTGTCAAAGAGATTATGGCCAACTGTCAAGAATTGAAATTACAAGACCAACAAAAAATTGCCGACTTACAAGGGAATCCTACCGAGTTAGCTTTATTACAATATGTTGATCAGGATCAACTGTCTTTACGCCCTGTAGAAAAGAAAATTCCGTTTAGTTCAAGTTACAAATACATGGCCACTCGCCATCCGCAAGCAGAAGGTTCAATTATTTATGTCAAAGGTGCGCCAGAAGTATTGTTACAACTTTCTACGTTATCTGATAATCAAAAAGGTGCTTGGCAAGCACAAGCTGCGCAATTAGCGCAAAAAGGACAACGGGTATTAGGTTTCGCTTATAAGACAGTTACGTCACAACAGGAACTGACACATGAAACATTGTCAGGATTGACGTTTGCTGGACTGGCAGGCATCATCGATCCGCCAAAAGAAAGTGCCATTCAAGCCGTCAAAGAATCTCAAGAAGCAGGTATTTCCGTCAAAATGATTACCGGAGACCATAAAGATACAGCGCAAGCCATTGGCGAGCAGGTTGGTTTAAAGCATACGAAAAAAGTCCTTGAAGGATTAGAAATTGATGTTATGTCAGATGAAGAATTAGCTCAGCACGTTCAAAAAGTCGATGTATTTGCACGAACGACGCCAGAACATAAATTACGAATTGTCACGGCGTTACAAAACAATGGCGAAATTGTCGGAATGACCGGCGATGGTGTAAACGATGCGCCAGCACTAAAGAAAGCCGATGTCGGAATTGCCATGGGAATTAAAGGAAGTGAAGTAACCAAACAAGCCGCAGATATGGTTTTGGCAGATGATAATTTCCATACGATTGCTAAAGCCGTGAAAGAAGGACGCCGCATTTTTGATAACTTGAAAAAGACGATTACTTTCTTCTTGCCAACTTCTTTGGCACAAGGTTTAATTGTTGTCTGGGCGCTTTTAATGAATCATCCTCTACCGTTGACACCTGTCCAGATATTATGGGTAAACATGGTAACTACGATTACTTTGTCTTATGCATTAGGTTTTGAAAAAGCGAGTGCTGATACCATGAAACGACCACCAAGAGATGTCAACGAAGGCATTTTAACAAAGTACAGTATTTTTAGAATCGTCTATGTGTCGGTACTCATTATGGTGCCAGGTTACCTCATGGCGTTACAATTTGAGGGCCAAGCCTTACAGCAAACGTTCCTCTTACAAAGTATCGTCTTAGCGCAAGCAGCGTATATGATCAACTGTCGTAAGTTGGTTGATCCGTCGTTAAGCACAGGGTTTTTCCAAAATAAAGTGTTGTTTGCTTCATTAGGAATCCTCTTTTTACTACAAGCGCTAGTAGTTTACTGGCCAGTAGCGCAGCAATTAATTGGCACAACTTCTTTAAATGGCCTTCAATTAGCAATGATTTTCGTCCATGTTGTGAGTCTGTTTTTCCTTGTTGAAGGGGAAAAATATATAACCAAACGATTCATGACGAAAGAAAGCCAAAAAACTAGCGAATGTCCTCGCTAGTTTCTTTAAAAATAAGAATGAAGAGTGAGCTCTGCTAGTCGGCGGAGTTCATTTTTTGTTGGAATTAAAGAGAGATAAAAGACAGGAAGATCAAGATGATCCAAGGGGAAATTGGAAATAATTATGTCGGCTTCATTTAACGTCAACTGGCTTAGTTCCACATATTCAATAGCTTGTAATTTCACACGAGTACCTAAATAAGCAGCTAATTCTTGTTGTAAAAAAGCTTTCCAAGCAGGTTCCCCTTGAAAGAGGAAATAGGCAGTCATCGTTTGCGCCTGAATGGAATAACTGGCTTGTTTTTCTAACAAAGAAGCCAAACTAAGAAAATAAGTCGGTTCTTCAATCGTGGTGTAGCGAGATAAAATCTCCAAAAGTTCTTGGTTGCTCTTTGATAACGCAAGGTCCTCTGCGGCTTGTTCGGTCATTAATTCTTGATATTCCAATTGAAATTGCTCAGAAAGTGTTGGGGACTCGGTATATTTAATGAATAACAATAACAGATTATCCAATAAATTTGTTTGGATTAAATCAGGCCGGGCTTCTTCAGTGGACAAATTAGTGACAAACTGTTGTAACGACTTTCGCAGCTGACTGTAATGAGTGTGGAGCGCAGAAGCCAACGTTTCGCCATAGACATTATCGTAATTCCAACTTTCTAAGAAACAAAAGAAGGCGAAAAAACTTTCTTCTCCTTGCAAATAGATGCCTTCAGAAGCATAAAGCTTTGCCAAGGACGGTTGATAAAGTTGAAACAAGACATCTTTTGAATCAAAAGAAAATTGACTCACTCGGCAATTGGCTTTGTTGCGAATCGTGTTAATGAAAAACCAACAAGCACCAAAAATTTCTTCCGTTTCCACCGTCAACTCACTACTGTAAACTTGTTTCAAAAATTGGAAATAATGCTCCTCATGAATAGAATAATCGTCAAAAAAATAATTATTATGAGTAAAAGGCACCAACAAGCGATGATAAAAAATCCGAATATTGCTTTCTTCCCCGATCAGCTGAATGGTGGTTGTAGTTAGCTGAATCATTAAATGAAAATCCCGTAAGGCCTGATTCATTTTCTTGATATGTCGCTTCAAAGTTTCATAAGAAACACCACTAGTGCTCAAAAAAGAAGTTGTCACTAACTCTTTCGTAAATAGTAGCTCTTTTAATAGCTGAATACTAATGGATTGAGGTAAAAATAATGACCAAAGCTCATTGGTTTGCGCATTCCCCTGATTACGTAACCGAATACCACTGCTATCGGTTTCAATGGACCAGTCGGCGGGTAATTGACTGCGAATATACTGTAAATCCGAAAAAACGGTTCGCTCTGTCGTTTGGATTTGCGTGGCTAAACGCTTGGCTGTCAGCTGGGGAACATTTAACAACTGTTCCAACAAACGAATTTGCCGAAGCAAATCTTTTTCCGTTATCACACGTTTTAACATGGAGTACATGGCAAAACCTCCTTTTGCTTAAGAATACGGATAAAAAGGGGATTGGTCAATAAAAAAAAAGCCTGGAACAAAAATCACTTTGAATTTTTGTTCCAGGTTCAAAACCTGATAAACGGTTCTGTCCCGACCTTTTTATTCACTATACAAAAATATCAAATGTATGCAAAACGGCTGACAATAAAATGGTTACAACAGCCATTCCTGATACAAAGCCGACAGCACCAGGAACAAACGGAGGTAATCGTTTAGCAATATAGCTACCGACAGGGGCCGCACTGATTCCTGCTAAAACAGCGATGGTCAGGGAAAGCCAAAAGCCACCACCCATCATTAAAATCACACCAGGAACAATACTGACCAGTGGCATAAACGTTGGATACCAACCTTCTTCAGCGAAATGTTTTCGATAAAGAAAAACACCAACAGCCGAAGCAATCATTTGTCCCATTAAAATGTCAGGAACCAAGCCAGAACCATTTGTAATATGATTAATATTGACAAACCAATCTGTTAAAACGCCTAGAATTACCAAACCTCCAACTAACTCATTTCCATAAAACCAAGCTTCGGAGAAGTCAGCAAAAGTGCGTCGTATTGACCATTGAAAGGTTTGCGTATTTTCAATTTTAGGTTGTTTTTGCCGCTTCTGAGCGATTGGTGCAACAGAAGGAACCATCCAAGGAAGTTGATGACAGATGGCTGAAACAATCCAGCCAACAAAAGCCATTGTGGTAACGTTGGAAACTGTCCCAGGTACATTTAAAAGGGGCATCAATTGCGCATTCAGCCAATTGGCAAACGGAAAGGTGAAAAGCGCACTCAACAGAGAAATCGTTCCTAATTTTTTCCAGCCAGGACCATAAACGAGCGTTAAAGCTGGCGGCGTGCCGACCACCACAATAAACGTTGGTAACCACAACACTTCTTTTGTAAAAAAGCGTGTAAAATCAAAAACATAAATAGTTAAAAAGAGGGAAAGTAGCTGAGAAGCAAGTACCCAAGGCCAAGCACCAGAGCCACCAGCAATTGCAAATCCCTGCCATTTTGAATTTTTCCGATAAAGTTGCCAAGCAATCAGACCGCCGATTAGTAAGAAAAGCGTTGTAAAAAGTCCACCGTAAAATTCCCCTTCCGTGAAGTTCATAACAAAATAGATAAATTTGTAAAATCCCTGCTGATTCACTTTGGTAACTACGTCATTGTAAGGAAAAAAGTTAGACACATGTCGAAAGCCATTCATGATCCAATACAGGAACATTCCCAAAAAAATTTTTACAACAAGAGCTAAAACGGCTTCGTAATTGATCGATTTATTTTTCATATGATCGCTCCAAAAAAATGACATTTTACTAAGTTTTTGAAATTAGTTTATTTTAGCTACTAAAGCTTTTAGTGCCTCGTTAAAGACATTTGCTGGCGGATTAGTCAATCCAGCGCCAATCATACCAATCCCCGGTTCTTTATGAGCAATAGCAGTATTAATGACAGGCAGCATCCCTGTTTCTAAGACTTTTAAGACATCGATGCCTGAAGGAATCCCCATAAAATCTAAAACAGGAATCGTGACATTGGGATTTTCTTTCGTAGTAATTTCCAGCATTTCTTTTGAATAATTCAATGCTTCTGCCACTGTTCCGCCAACTAATGGGACAATTGCTGGTGCAGCTGCCATAGCAAATCCGCCAACACCATACGTTTCTGTAATAGCACTATCGCCCATATCCAAACCAGCATCTTCTTGTGTGTAACCAGCAAACATCGGACCAATCACCCGTTGGGCAGGCCCCGTAAACCAGTGATTTCCACCAATCCCACTGACACGAATTCCAAATTCGACCCCATTGCGACACATGGTGGTGACAATTGTACTATTCTCTACATTATGCCCAGCATCTAACGCACATTTAGCGGCGCCCATCCAAGTTGGACCAGAAAAATAGTCAGAACTGCCAAGAAATTCAAATACTTCTTTTAATTGTTCACGAGAAAAATCAGTTTGAACCATGTAAGGAGTTAATGCTTGGACTAACAACGTACTTCCGGCTACATTGCGATTATGACACTCATCGCCCATATGCAAGGCTTGCGAAAGCATTAAGCGTAAATCAATGCCTTCTGGACAAAAAGTCATGGCATCATGAAGTAATGGACCTAAAACATCGCGCATCCAAATCAGGCGATCCACGACGGATTGATCATTTGCACCAAATCGTAAAACTTTTGCCAATTGTTCACTTAAATTAGTAAAAGCCGTGTTGCCGTACGTTTCATTTTTGATAATATGAACGTACATATTCGGAGAAGTCACGCCAGCCATAGAACCAACGGCATCATGTTCATGACAAGGGGAAAACGTAATCGCGCCAGAACGAGCAACCCGATCGGCATCAGCTAGATCTTTTGCTAATCCTTCAAAAACAAGCGCTCCTTGAACGGCACCTTTCATCGGTCCGCACATATTTTCATAAGTAATGGGTGGCCCAGCATGTAAAATGGTCGTTTCAGTCATATCGGGCATGACATTAATTGCTTTATCAAATCCCACTAAAATAGGTTTTGATTGAATAATGCGGGTAACCGCTTCTTCGTTGGCTTGTTGGATTTTTTCATAAAGTGTTGGATTTTTTAATTGATCCAATAATTTCAATAGCTCTGGGTCACCATTGGCTGGCGGTGCCCAATTTACTTGATGTGAAGGAATCCCTTGTTTTTTCATATCTTCATGTATAAAGTCAATGCCTACATTGATCGTATCTAAAGGCTGCTTAAAAAGATCATTTCTGCTCATGTTCGTTCGCTCCTTTTACAAAAGTTTTGGTGGCTTCGCAAAGTTGATGACTGCTGTCGACAACGAGAATCTCTAAATCTTCTAAAATTTTCCGCTGTTCATGAATATCTTGTGGATCTTCTTCGGTCCCTAAAACATAGCCAATAATGGCTAACTCACGACCATCTGCTTTCGCTATTGCTTTGGCTTCTTTTAACGCCTCTGCTAACACGCCAACAGGATTTTCGTGAGAACCATAACCTAATTCAAAATCTAACGCTAAAACTGCCACTTCAGGATCTTTGGCTTCTTGAAGAATGCGAGTAATCCGAGAAGTCGGATCGATCATTGGATGTGGGCGGCCTTCTGTGAAACGATCATCACCAAAATCAATCAATGTATGTGCTTGGCTGTGGTCAGGATTTGCTAATTGTCGTTCAGGAATTTTATGAATATTACTATAAACATCATCAGAGACTTCTGTTAAAGCATATAAAAGTTCATCACAAAGAGTGCCACCACAGAACAACCCACGAACAAATTTTTGAGAAGGGGCTTGTTGCTGTTGGATGGCTGTTAACGTTGCGCCTGTCGGATTTTGATAGAGGCTGGTTTCCGCTTCCTGTGTTTGACTAAATTGAATCACCTTTTGAACTGCATCCAGAGAAGAAGTAGCAAAAGTGACGTTGTCTATTTTTCGTTCCGTTTGTTCACTGCCGATAAAATAAATAACAACTGGTTTAGTTGAAACAGCTAATTTTTTTAAAATTTTCTCTGTTACTTCTGGAGCAGGCGGTTTAGAAATAAGCAAAATTGCCTTAGTTTGTTCGTCAACCATTAAAGCATCCAGCCCGTCAAGCATCATCAGCCCACCAATTTCAGCAGACAAATCACGGCCGCCAGTACCAATTAATTGTGAAATCCCATAACCATATTTATGGATTTGGACACTAACTTCTTGGCTACCTGTACCAGAAGCGCCGACAATTCCAATATCTCCTGAACGTACCTCGTTAGCAAAACATAACCCGATGCCATTAATAATCGCTGTTCCACAATCAGGGCCCATCACAAACAGTTCTTTTTCGTGTGCTTTTTGTTTTAACGCTAATTCCTCGTCAACCGTCACGTTATCACTAAAGAGCATGACGTGTTTTTGCTGATCTAAAGCTTTATGCGCTTCTCGTGCGGCAAATTTTCCATTGACAGAAATTACAACTAAGTTGGCATCAGGCTCTTCATGAAGGGCTGAATCTAACGTCTTATAGGTTACTTCAGAAGAAGCGGTTTTCTTTTTCTTCGTAAATAACTCGTCGACTTGCTGTAAAATTTCTTCTGAGTTCGCTTGGTCATCAAGATCTAAAACAATTAATAAATCGCCCGTTGTAACATGATCCAAGGCGGGTGTATATAAACCAACATTCCGAATCACTTCAAGATTCATGTCGGTTCCCATCCCAATCATTGCGGTTTTAACTCCAGCCAGTTCATTGGCTCGTGTTGAAATGGTCATTAAAGTAACTGAATCAAAATAGGCGTTCTCTTTAATTACTGTTTGAATTGTCATGATTATTCTCCTCACAAAATAGTTTTAAACCAAAAATAATGCCGCAAAGTATGTCGCTTCCTGAAGTTGAGCCCACCTCCTCTAAAGCTGAAACCGCTTGAGCCATTTCGTTTGTATTTCCACTTTCAATTGATAAAAAAACACGCTGAACTAGCTGAGAAAATCGTTCGTTCACTGCTTCATGGATTTCCGCATAACTGACCGCATTCGTTCGTTCCTTGGCTAGCACAGCCAGCTGTTGGAAATTCGAGGGAAGTTGCTGTAATGCAGAAAAACTAGCAAGTAATCCTGTGATAAAATCATCGCCAGTGGGAGTTAAACCAATCCCCAATCCCAAAATCTTCGTTAAACAATCAAGAGCTATTTTAAAAGATTTTTGCGCCCAAGCCTGTTGAAAATGAATCATTTCTTTTTGAATCTGGGTCCGACTATAAGAATCAAAAAGAAAGGTTGACGACGAAGCAGGAAAAAGCGTTTGCCAAGGATTGAAACGAGTTTGCTGAATATACGTTAAAAAAATAGCTATTTTTGTTTTACTGGGTGTTAAATAAAGTGGCGTTGGTTGCCAAATTTGGGCATCGGCTAGGGTTAAGTGTCGTCGGCCTAACCGGATAAACAGGGGCTCAATTTGGACAGGTAAATCAGCGAAATGGCTAAGTTTTTTTTCATCGAGTATAATCGTGTTAGGTGCTATATGTTCGGGATGCGTTGAAATGGTCAAGAGAATTTCTTGGGTGTCTACATGACCATAATTAATAGCGTGCGTAAAACATTGCAAACTAGTCAATGTTTGATGAGGGAGTTTCGATAAAATCGTTTGGTCATAAGCTAAAATTTTTGTCATTCCAACGACCTCCTTTTTAATAGCGCTTTCACGACTTCATAATAAAAGAATCTAGCACGCTAAACAATTGCTAAAAATGACATTGATTTACAAGTTTGAATGGACAATTTGTACATTGGGAGGATAAATGATGTTAAAAGTGAGTGATTTATTAACGTTAGAAGAATTGCCTGGCATTACCTTAGTGGCAGGACATAAAAATCAGGACCAACCGATTTTAAAAGTCAATATTTTAGAAAATCCTGATATTTTAGATTGGTTAACAGCAGGTGAGCTGCTGTTAACGACAGGGTACATATTTAAAGATGATCGGAAATTACAGAAAAATTTTTTGAAAGAACTAGCCAAACACCATTGTGCTGCCTTAGGATTTAAAACCCAACGTTATTTTGAAGAAGTTCCACCAGACCTAATCAAATTAGCAGATGAAATGAACGTTCCTATTTTAGCAATTCCTTACAATTACACCTTTTCGCAAATTGCTGACGTGTTGAAAAGTCGTGTCACGTTAGAACAATTTGACATGAATGCGCAAGAAACCGCATTGCATAATAAAATTTATCAAATCTTAGAAACGGGAAGTAGCAGTTTTCATTTGCTGCAGGATCTAGCAGAAACCATTCAAAATCCTGTCTTGTTATTGAATGACCACTTTGAAGGAGTTAATTTTTTTGACTTGCCTAAAAATCCAATTCGTATTTCTAGCATTTTAGAAGATAGACAAGAAACCTCAGAGTTCCAAAAACAATTACTGGAACAAAGTCATCCATTATTACGCTTTTATCAAGAACCGATTCATTTACAGTTGAAACTCCAGAACCAAGTGGTGCCAATTGAAATTTATCCAATTAAAAAGAAAAATGTTATTTTATATTATTTGCTCGTCTGGAACACCTTGGCCCCATTACGACCAGTCGACGTGGCTCATTTTAAAATCACAGCTCATTACTTACTTTTACAATTGCAATTGGAATACTCACGGAAATTTGAAGAATACCAACAACGAAACGAATTATTTTTTAAGCTGATTGCGCATGAAAAGAGGGATCAAGCTGTTTTCCAACAATTTCAACAGTATTATCGCTTGGCAATAGATAAGCCCTATGCAATTTTGCTAATTTCATTAACCTTAAATGAACGCCAAAGGCAAGAAAGAATGTCTATTTTAGGTAACCAGTTAAACCAAGTTATCTTAGGGGACAAACAAAAAATTGTTTGTATTGAAATTGACAGTTCCTTTGTCTTATTAGTTGAAGATCCACCTGAAAAAGAAGGCGATTATCTGAAAATGATGCAACGCCTAGCGCAAAGTAGCATAAATCAGTTAATGAAAGTACAAGAAGATGTGGAACTTTTCCTAACAATAGGACCTAAGATTCAAGGTCTGACCCAGATTCATGAATCTTATCAACAAGCGATTGACATTTTAGCCTTTCAACGTCAATTCGTTGCAGAAGAACCTGAAATGAGGATTGCTTCCTACGCGAATTTTCATTTTAGACAGACACTACAACGTTATTTTTTAGAAGAAGGACAAGCAACCCTCAGAAAAAAATATCTTCAACCATTGCAGAAAAGTGATCAACAGCAACATACCGACTTTGTCCATACACTGAATGTCTATTTTCAATCAAAACGAAACTTGTCTCAAACAGCCAAAAAGCTCTTTATTCATCGTAATACTTTGTTACAACGATTGGAGAAAATTGAACAGCTAGTGCTGTTGGATTTTGATAAGGAAGTGGACTTGTTGGCGCTGGAAGTGGCGTTGTTTTTGAAAGATAAAAGGAGTACACTGTAAGAGAATTTATGCGTAAAAATAGGAGGCCTACAGTTGGAAGAAGAAGTATTAGCGTTGAAAGTAGTGAATGAGTCGTTAAAATTACCTGGTGTCAAAGTGAATCGAAATGCTTTTTTGACAAAAATGTTTCAAGATAAAGTGGACAATGTACAAGAATTATTTGATGACGGACCAGAAAAAGTCTTATCAAAAAAAGAACTAGACCGAGCCGCCCAAAAATGTATTAACCAAGCAGTTATGCAGTCGAGCGCAATTTCATTTGCGACAGGAATTCCAGGTGGTCTGGCTATGGCAGCTACCATTCCCGCAGATATTGCGCAATTCTATGGCTATTCTTTGAAATTAGCGCAAGAAATTTCTTATATTTATGGCTACCATGATTTATGGAACAATCAAGATGAATTGACAGAAGAAGCCAAAAATACACTGATTTTATACTTGGGAATCATGTTAGGGGTAACGTCAGCTGGTTCGGTCGTTCGGATTTTGTCTAATAGGTTGTCTATTCAAGCGCTAAAACGTCTACCACAAAAAGCTTTGACAAAAACGTTTCTCTTCCCAATATTGAAAAAAATATTAGCTGTTTTTGGGACGAAATTAACAAAAGCAACTTTTGCGAAAGGTGTTTCTAAAGCAATTCCCGTTTTAGGCGGCGTTGTTTCCGGCGGCATTAATTATGCCTCTATGAAACCAATGGCTATGAGGTTAAAGGATGAATTAAGTAAAAACATAGGCTATACTCAAGAAGATGCAGAAAAAGATTTAGAAATTTTAGAAGCCGATTTTGAAGTTATTTCAGAACAACCTGAAACAGAAACAACTAAACATGCGGACGATATTTTTAGTAAACTAGAGCGAGCACATGCCTTATTTGAGAAAAAGATTTTGACAGAAGCCGAATATATAAAGCTAAAAGAAACGATTATACAAGAAGGATAATTTAATCAATAAAAAATGGAATCTTTTCAATAAAGATTCCATTTTTTATTGAAAAAGTTGGGGTAATTCATTACACTTACACTGAGGTACTGTGTAAGTTCAAAATTTCTATCTTTGGAAATCAATCTTCACAGAAAATTCAGACAATTAGAAAAGAGGATAATATCTTGGGAGCAGAATTAAATCAACGGTTATTCAGCGCTGCAGACAATCTTAGAAGTAAAATGGATGCGTCTGAGTACAAGAACTACTTATTAGGATTAATCTTTTATAAATATTTATCTGATAAATTATTACAAACAGTAGTGACATTAGCAGATGAGTCGCTAGAAGAATATGATACGCCGACAAAACAAACAGAGCTGTATAAAGAATTGCTAGAAGATGAGGACTCTCGTCAAGACTTAGTTGACACCTTAGTCGATACATTAAGTTATGATATTGAGCCAGATTATTTATTTAGCAGTTTAGCAGAACAAGCAAAACAAAATGTTTTCCAATTAGATGACTTGAAAAAAGCCTTTGTTTATTTATCTTCAAATTATAAACAATTTAATGGCTTATTTGATGATGTTGATTTACAATCGAAAAAATTAGGTTCCGATGACCAACAACGAAATGTAACAATTACGGAAGTATTAAAAAAATTAAATGATATTGATGTCACTGCCCATGAAGGCGATGTGATTGGTGATGCGTATGAGTTCCTGATTTCGCAATTTGCGTCTGAAGCTGGAAAAAAAGCAGGGGAATTTTACACTCCGCATCAAGTTTCGGATATGATGGCGCGGATTGTAGCGTTGGGTCAGGAAGATAAAAAGTTGTTTAGTGTTTTTGACCCAACGATGGGTTCGGGCTCGTTAATGCTGAATGTCCGTAACTACTTGAATTATCCAAAAAGTGTCAAGTATCATGGACAAGAGCTGAATACGACTACTTTCAATCTTGCAAAAATGAACCTAATTTTGCATGGTGTGGAAGCAGAAGATATGAACTTACGAAATGGAGATACGCTCAATAAAGATTGGCCAACCGATGAGCCGTACACCTTCGATTCAGTAGTAATGAACCCTCCATATTCGGCAAAATGGTCGGCAGATGCCTCATTTTTAGATGATTCACGCTTTAACCGTTATGGCAAATTAGCACCGAAATCGAAAGCAGATTTCGCCTTTTTACTGCATGGTTATTATCATTTAAAAGATTCAGGAACTATGGCGATTGTCTTGCCACATGGAGTTCTTTTCCGTGGTGCTGCCGAAGGTGTTATTCGTAAAAAATTATTAGAAGATGGTAGTATTTACGCAGTTATTGGCATGCCTGCCAACTTATTCTTTGGTACATCAATCCCGACTACGGTTATTATTCTTAAGAAAAATCGTGACAATCGAGATGTTTTATTTATTGATGCAAGTAAAGAATTTACAAAAGGGAAAAACCAAAATAAATTAGCACCCGAACATATTGATAAAATTGTTTCAACTTATATTGAACGTCAAGATGTAGAAAAATATGCGCATGTGGCGACTTTTGAAGAAATTGTTGAAAATGATTATAACTTGAATATCCCACGCTACGTGGATACATTCGAGGAGGAACCGCCTGTGGATTTGGTGGCATTAAATAATGAAATCAAATCCACAAACCAGGAAATAAAAAAAGTAGAAGCTGAGTTATTAGCTATGCTTGATGACCTGGTGGTAACGGAGGAAACTCAAGCACTAATTGATGCCACGAAAGAGGTGTTTGGAGGATGAGGGACGAGATGAAAAAAGTCCCTCGGCTCCGGTTTCGTGGGTTTAGTGAAGATTGGGAACTGTGTAAGTTGAAAGAAATAACTGAACGTGTAAAAGGCAATGACGGAAGAATGGATTTGCCGACCCTAACTATATCTGCCAGTCAAGGATGGCTAAATCAAAAAGATAGATTTTCTGGCAACATCGCTGGAAAAGAACAAAAAAATTATACATTACTATTGAAGAATGAACTTTCTTACAATCATGGCAATTCTAAACTGGCTAAATATGGAGCCGTTTTTTCACTTAAAACTTATGAAGAAGCATTAGTGCCCCGAGTATATCATAGTTTCAAATCCACAAAAAATTCAGATCCTGACTTTTTAGAATATATATTTGCCACAAAAAAACCTGATAAGGAATTAGGAAAATTGGTTTCATCAGGTGCACGCATGGACGGTTTACTCAATATTAATTATGACGATTTTTCAAATATAAAAATAAATATTCCACATGTTCATGAACAGAAAAAAATTAGTAATTTGTTACGTAAAATCGATGACATCATCACACTTCATCAGCGTAAGTTAGATCAGTTGAAAGAGTTGAAGAAGGCTTATTTACAGCTGATGTTCGTTTCAATGAATACTAAAAATAACAAAGTTCCTAAGTTAAGATTTGCTGACTTTGAAGGAGATTGGAAACAGCGTAAGCTAGGAGATTTTTTGGAAGATTTTAGTAAAAAATCAACAATTGAGAATGAATATATTATTTTATCAAGTA
>NZ_JAHLRI010000189.1:0-364 GCF_018919685.1 Enterococcus sp. S183_ASV_20 | reverse complement strand
ATTCAATCAAAAAACTGCATAAAAATAGAGTGGAAAAATCCACTCTATAAAAAGTCTAACTTTTTGGGGTCACTACAAATCCCAATCGACTTTTGTTTGTCTTTCTTTTTCTACTATAATTTCGCTTCAATCGCTGCTTTTGTTGCCAAAAGGGCTTGATTAATCGTCGTTTTATTTTCCTCTGTCAAACGATATTTCGGCATGCTTACACTAAAAGCACCCGCAATTTCGCCATCTTTCATTAAAGATACTCCGCTACAGAAAATATCTTGTTCAATTTCTTCATCATCGTAAGCAACCCCCGTTTGTTGCACTTGTTTTAATTCTTTTTTCAAACGCAAGGGATTGGTAATCGTATTTTCGG
>NZ_JAHLRI010000188.1:0-372 GCF_018919685.1 Enterococcus sp. S183_ASV_20 | reverse complement strand
ATGTATAAGGAAGAAATACCAACGGCTAGTGTCACATTAACTCGACCAAAAGAAGTGATCGATACGAATACCAATGTAATCTGGACAACAACGATCACGAATACCAGCAAAGCACCCTTACAGAATCTTACCTTGAAAAAAGGGCCCAATTGGTCAGCTGGTCTGACGATCCCGACCTTCATGGAAGTGACACCAGAAGGAGAAACGACAAAATCAATCCCAGTAAATAGTACACTTTGGACAAATGGGGTTTCTTTACCAAATGCCGTTCCTATCGGCAAAAAAGTTTCAATTGCTTTCACAACTCGCGCAACAGGGAAACCAAACACTGTTTTGAAAGCAGAAGTTGTAGTATTTGGTGGTATTAAAGAT
>NZ_JAHLRI010000187.1:0-374 GCF_018919685.1 Enterococcus sp. S183_ASV_20 | reverse complement strand
GTTTCAAGATGAGGTTCATTACGACTCCGCGATTGCCTATACGGATATTGAGGTTGTGTTTGTGCCAGTTAAACTGTTTGAGCGTTTTCTCCAAAATAATCCCCAGCAATTGATTCATTGGATTCAAGAACAATCGGTCCTTTTAAAAGAAAGCATGATCAAAATCCAAAAAGGAACAACCAATGATGCATGTGAACGGATTGTGACATCACTGGCGATGTTATTAAATGATTTAGGAGAACGAATTGACAACAGAGAACGCGTTGCAATTACTTGTCCAATTACCATTAATGACATTGCACGAATGAGTGGAACTACGCGGGAAACAGCAAGCAGTGTTATGAAAAAATTAGTCCAAATGAACCGTATTAGCT
>NZ_JAHLRI010000186.1:0-394 GCF_018919685.1 Enterococcus sp. S183_ASV_20 | reverse complement strand
ATTGCTTTTGGAGGAATACAAATGAGAAGATTAAGTAATACGACAATGGCCAACGAAACTCTAAAAAAAGAAGCATGTTATAGAATGATGCTTGCCGATGTATCAAGTTCTGTCATTGATGAGTTCATGAAAACAGGGAAATGCCACTACACCAGCAATTACTTTCAAGGTGAAAATATTTTAGTCACTGAAGAAATAGAAGAAATCATAAAGACGGCCGAAAAGAAGTATGGCTTCCTGGTGTACTATATAACTGAAAATAAAACAGCAGATGGCCAGAGATTTTTATCATTATTCTACGTTGGACGCGATACTAGTGATTGGCTTTACTGTCACAGGGATTTAGAATCTTATAGGCAATATGTGTATGTAGTTAATACGACGAATCCTGCAT
>NZ_JAHLRI010000185.1:0-397 GCF_018919685.1 Enterococcus sp. S183_ASV_20 | reverse complement strand
GCCATAATGTTGATGTTTTTTACGAATCGCTTGAATTTCTTCTTCGATAATTTGTGTTGAAGCTGTTCTGTCGAGGCGTTTTTGCCAGTACATGTAAGTAGATTTTGGAAACCTTAGGGTTTCCAAAATATCTTTTAATCGAAAGTGTCTTCGGAGGCTGTGAATGATTCGTGCGATTCGTTCATTTTTTGTTCGTCCTCTAAACGCAGTCTCCTCAATTCTTTTAAATAGGCATTCTCAATTTTTAACATTCTATTTTCTTTTTCTAGTTTCTCTACTTGAGATCGTTCACTTGGTAGTGGTTGGGGTTCATTTCGTTTCTTTTTAGACATGGTAGGTGGACGTCCTTTCTGTTTAGAGAGTCCCTCTATACCAAACTTCTGATACGTTCTAAGCC
>NZ_JAHLRI010000184.1:0-410 GCF_018919685.1 Enterococcus sp. S183_ASV_20 | reverse complement strand
TATTTGTATATCGCTAGAATTAGTTAGCAAATTTAAACTACGGAGGTTGATAAAAATGAAGAAGTACAAGAAGTTTTGTTTTTTAGGTATTGGGTTATTACCTTTGGTATTAGCCAGTTGTGGTATAAATACTGCCACAAAAGATTCACAAGATGTAACCGAAAAAAAAGTAGAACAGGTAGCGACTTTGACTGCAGGGACACCTGTCCAAAGTTTAGACCCAGCAACTGCTGTAGATCAAACGAGTATAACTTTATTAGCCAATGTGATGGAGGGGTTGTATCGATTAGATGAAAAAAATCAACCGCAACCAGCCATCGCAGCTGGTCAACCAAAAGTATCGAATAATGGCAAAACTTATACCATTGTGATTAGAGATGGCGCTAAGTGGTCTGATGGTACACAAATAA
>NZ_JAHLRI010000183.1:0-413 GCF_018919685.1 Enterococcus sp. S183_ASV_20 | reverse complement strand
AACCAAAACAGATTGAGCACGAGTCAGAGCTTCTTTATAAAAGCGCCATTGTTTGGCATTGGCTAACTGAGAATAAGAAATTCCAGGAGTTGATTGGGCCATTTTTTCAAGACCAATATTCATCCCTAAACCCAGCAAAGCAGCAAAAATAATTTTTCTTTCTTGTTCACTCGGCGGTTTCCCTGTAGAATCATGACTAAATTCTTGTGAAAAGTTGGTCCAACTGTCCACCTCAATTAAAAGATCACTAAGCCTTATCTTAGGAATTATTGAATAAAGTTTTTTTCTATATATTTCTGCTTCGCTAGGTGTAACTTTTTCCAACTTTTTAAGGTTTGCTCTTGAAATTCTCTTATCAACTGTCGAATAAAATTGAAGCTGTAAATCTAAAATTATTTCCCGATCCTTTAAAT
>NZ_JAHLRI010000182.1:0-422 GCF_018919685.1 Enterococcus sp. S183_ASV_20 | reverse complement strand
GGCTACAATGCTAGCGGTATTTATGAACAATACACATATAAAACGCAAGTAGCAAGTGCTATTGCCCAAGGTAAACGTGCGCATACCTATATTTGGTATGACACTTGGGGAAACATGGATATTGCGAAAACAACAATGGATTACTTTTTGCCACGTATTCAAACGCCTAAAAATTCCATCGTTGCATTAGATTTTGAACATGGAGCGTTGGCTAGTGTTCCAGATGGATATGGAGGATATGTAAGTTCAGATGCCGAAAAAGCAGCAAATACAGAGACAATTTTGTACGGTATGCGCAGAATAAAACAGGCTGGCTATACTCCAATGTATTACAGCTATAAGCCATTTACACTAAATCATGTAAACTATCAACAAATCATCAAAGAGTTTCCTAACTCTTTATGGATTGCTGCGTATCCTAT
>NZ_JAHLRI010000181.1:0-422 GCF_018919685.1 Enterococcus sp. S183_ASV_20 | reverse complement strand
GGCTCTTTGTCAAATGATGTTGGTAAAGAGAAATCTTAGAATAATTGGAGATCAAGTGGATCAGTTCCTCTTGATCTTTTTTAGTTGAAAATCAATGCGTTGCCATGACGAATCATGATGCGCAATTTGAAATTATAAAAGCTACGAAAGCCATATGCATTTCGTTTTAACACTTTGATATGGTTGTTCAGACATTCAAGTGGGCCATTTGAATAACTTTGTTGTAAAGCATTTTTGATTTGTGGCAGAAATTTCTGGAACGTTCTCAAGGTCGTCTGATAGCCTTCGGGAAGCATGATATTATTGGTAAGTAGTTCTTCAAACGATACGTAGTCTCGTTCCTTTACAGCGTAAAGAAAGTCTTGATATAACTGATAGCCTACACGCAAAGCAGGGCTCCCTTTCAGTAAGCGATCCACAAT
>NZ_JAHLRI010000180.1:0-427 GCF_018919685.1 Enterococcus sp. S183_ASV_20 | reverse complement strand
TTGTTAAATAGTCGCTCATTGATCCACCTCAAACGGACCTTCTTGTTCTTCGGTTTCTAGCATTTGAATATCAGCGCCCAAAGCAGTTAACTTTTCGATAATGTGGTCGTACCCACGTAAAATATATTCTACATTATAAATAGTTGTCGTACCTTCAGCCATCAAGCCGGCAGTGACTAGGCACGCGCCTGCCCGTAAATCAGAGGCGACTACTTCTGCACCGTGCAATTGATTTGGACCATTTAAAATAATCATATTGCCTTCAACCGAAGCATCGGCCCCCATCCTCACCAACTCAGGGATATGCTTATTTCGTTGAGCATAAATCGTATCAATAATTTCACCAGTTCCTTGCGCTTTTAAAAGTAATGGCGTTAACGGTTGTTGCAAGTCTGTGGCAAACCCAGGATACGGATAGGTTTTCACC
>NZ_JAHLRI010000017.1:0-56616 GCF_018919685.1 Enterococcus sp. S183_ASV_20 | reverse complement strand
ATTATGAATACAGCTCCTGGAATCGTTAATATCGGTATGGGAGATAAATATGCGAACCAAAGCGTTCATATCATAGGGTATGCCAAAACAAGCCGGACAGAGTTACTCCATTTTACAGTAGGTGGAAAAGATGCAGGCTGGATGGACAAACGAGCATTCACAGCTACACTAGATAAAGCCACGTATAGTAAAATGAGTCGAGGAGCCAAAATAGGCGATGCAGCAGTTTCATCGAAGCATGGATTATATACAAAACCAAATAATACAGCAGAAGATGGAGAAAAAATAGGTTTAGGCTCTCTATATGCGAATCAAAACGTGCAGATTATTCAATCCGCTAAACTATCAACAGGTGTTACGGCTTATCAATTTCAAATAAATGGTCGAACAATTGGTTGGTTGGATAGCCGCGCCTTTAAAATGTAGAATAAGTTTATAAAGGTAACGACCAAACAATCTATCGAGGTTCTTTGTCAAATAGTATTGCTAAATAAAAATAGTGAACATCGTGAAAGTCAGAGGAGAAAATCCTCTGGCTTCTTTATTTTTTATTAAGTGCTTCTTATTATGAAATTATTTTTTCTCAAACATATGGTCACGGTCTATTTAACGTATTTAAATAATAAATAGTATTTTCTGAAATACTTGTATCCGCGATAAATGGCATTGACATGCATGATATTTAAATCGATTTTTACTCACTTCTAAATACGGCTTGAGTTCTACTATTTGAATTCTACAGAATTTTGAGATGTTTTTTGTGAATCAAAAAGTATAGAGTTTTTATCGTTTGTCCGTAATTTTTTTATTAAAATAACGAACAAAAATATTTACAGTTCGATTAAGGTCTACGATAAATTATTGAAACTTACTGTTAGTTATGAGAAAATGTAAAAGATTGAATGCAGTTTTGGCTGTGTTGATGAATATATAAGTTAAACAAAATTGAAATAAAACTAGTTGTTGACTAGTTAGAGAAAGGATTTTGTATCAAATGATTACAGCTTTAATTATTGCCGGTGGGGTCGGTAAACGAATGGGGCAGGAAATTCCTAAACAATTTATTATGGTAGAGGAAAAACCGATAATTATCTACACATTGGAATCTTTTCAAAAGCATCCACTCATTGATCGAATCTTAGTTGTGTGTAAAAAAGGTTGGGAACAAACACTAGATGCCTATGCAAAAGAGTACCATATTGACAAATTACAATGGATTATTCCAGGAGGAAATTCTGGTCAAGAATCAATTAACAATGGGGTTAATTTCTTAAAAGAACATTCAAACCCAGAAGATACTATTGTTATCCATGACGGAATTCGCCCATTAGTTGATGAATTAGTTTTATCTGATGTAATTGTTAAGTGTCAAGAATACGGAAATGCAGTGACTTCGTTGCCATATAATGAACAAATTTTTGTAAAAGAAACTGAGGAAACAACTCGACAATATATTAATCGTGAAACATTACGTCGCGTGTCAACGCCACAAGCCTATAAATTTGAAAAATTAACTTGGGCTTACGAAAAAGCATTCCGTGAGAATATTGGTATTTCTGAATCGTCATATACGAATACTATGATGGTGGATTTAGGCGAAACATTGTATTTTGCTTTAGGCTCAGATAAAAACATTAAGTTAACCACACAAGATGACTTACAGTTATTTAAAGGCTTCTTGAAAATGAAAGAAGAGTAGTGGAGGGGATACCATGTTATTTACAGATGATAATTATTTATCAGACGTTGAACGAGTTTTAGAGAAGACACCAGATTGGACGAAAGTAACAAATAAATCTGTTTTTATAACTGGTGCTTCAGGCATGATTGGGACCTTTTTAATTGATGTACTTATGTACCAAAACAAAACGAGAAATGCGAATATTTCAATCTGGGCGATGGGACGAACATTGTCGCGTTTGGAAGAGCGATTTACTAGTTATTTAGAAGATCCGTTATTCCATATAGTTATCGGAGATGTGACAGAAGAAATTCAGGTAGCAGAAGCTTGTGACTATGTGTTGCATTGTGCTAGTAATACACATCCTAAATCATATGCCAGTGATCCAATTGGAACGATTATGACCAATATTGCTGGTACGCAGCATATTTTAGATTATGCGGTTAAAGCGAATAGTGAAAAAGTGTTATTTTTATCAACTGTTGAAATCTATGGAGAAAATCGTGGAGATCTTGATAAATTTACAGAAGACTATTGCGGTTATATTGACTGTAACACGCTACGGGCCGGTTATCCTGAAGGAAAACGAGCAAGTGAATCATTATGTCAAGCCTATATTCAAAAATATGGTATTGATGTTGTTATTCCAAGAATTAGTCGTACGTTTGGACCTACGATGTTACTTTCGGATAGTAAAGCTTCTTCTCAATTTATTATGAATGCAGTCCATAAAGAAAACATTGTGCTAAAAAGTGCAGGGACCCAACTATACTCTTATGCATACGTTGCAGATATTGTATCTGCTCTTCTGTTTTTATTAGTTAAAGGGCAAAAAGGGGAAGCTTACAATGTTTCAAACGAACATTGCGATATTACGTTACGTACTTTTGCGGAAACATTAGCCAATGTGGCTGGAACAAAAGTGATTCATGGTGAAGCCACCGCCCAAGAAAAACAAGGGTTTTCTAAAGCAACAAAAGCACTACTAGACAATCAAAAAATCTACGCATTAGGTTGGCGGCCACTGTACGACAGTATGGAAGAACCATTAAAACATACAATTAAAATTTTAGAAGGTAGCGGAAATTCATATGCCCAAAATTAGTATTATTGTTCCTGTATACAATGTAGAAAAATATTTAGAAAAATGTGTACGCTCTATTTTAGCTCAAACGTTTACTGACTTTGAATTAATCCTGGTGGACGATGGCTCCCCAGACAGTTCTGGAGCAATGTGTGATCAGTTTGCTGAACAAGATCAACGGGTAAAAGTTATCCATAAAGAAAATGGTGGGCTAAGCGATGCTCGCAATGCTGGAATTGAGATAGCGACAGGTGAGTATTTAGGTTTCGTAGATAGTGATGATTACATTGCGGATGATATGTATGAATTATTATATACAAATATCGTAAAAGAAGATGCCGATTTATCAATCTGTGGTATTTATGATGTCTATGAGGGGAAAGAGCCAATTGTAAAAAGTTTAATACAGGGAACTTTTTCCAGAGAAGAAGCATTATTGTTAATTTTACAAGGAAATATTATCTCCGTACATGCTGTAAATAAGTTATATAAACGAAAACTCTTTGCGGATCTAAGATATCCTAAAGGAAAGTATCATGAAGATTCATTTATTATAGTAGATTTGTTGTCTGAATGTCAGAAAGTTTCTATTGATTCAACACAAAAATATTACTATTATCATCGAATGGGCAGCATTAATACAGAAACATTTTCAGATAAACAATTTGAGTTTATAGAAGCTTGGGAGAAGAATGAACTTAAATTGAAAGGTAAGGGAGCAGTTATAGAAGAAGCTGCCCATCAAAGAGTTTGTTTTGCGAATTTTTTAGTATTAGATAAAATTTTGATTAGTAATGCTTCGAAGGAAAAAGAAACGAAACAAATTGTTCGCTATCTTCGGAAAAACTTTATTTTTATTATGAAAAATAAAGTTTTTACAAAAAGTCGTAAACTATCAATGATTTTACTTATGTTTGGTCTTCCTTTTTATAAAATACCAATTAAATTGAAAAGAAAATATATAGAAAAAACAATAGATTAACAAGTTGTAATCTAAAAGTTGTTTTAAATAATTGGAGGATATGATGATTATTAATTTATCACAGCAGATGCAAAAAATAGAAAAAAGGATAGCTATACCATATATTGTTTTTTTTGAGTTAGTTCTAATTTGTCGAATGGTTAGCATTTATTCGACTTTACCAACAAAAATAGATTCATTATTTACCTTGATAATTATGCTATTGTCAGGTGTTTACTTCATATGTCACTTCTTGCCAATTTTTATAGAAAAAAAACAAAGAAGAATAGAATACTGGCTAATTGCTTTTATAGGAATTTTATTTTTAACAACATTTATTAATCATACGTATGCTTTTTCAGAGAACATTAAGTTGATCATTTGGCAATGTATCTTTTTCTTTTCCGTTTACGAAGTAGGGCGTTCGAATGATAAATCTGTTTTTAAAGCTTTTGAGTATGTACTTTTAATTGTTTGGACTGCATTAGTCATCGTTGGGTTATACTTATTTTTTGCGCGAATCAGCTTTTCAAAACCAGTAGAGTCTTTGTATTACGGAATGAGAATCGGTTTTTTTGAAAATCGATTATATGGTGTTTTTGTGGAGCCTAACTATGCATGTACCATCTCATTAGTTTGTATTTTGGTTGGCGTGCGGAATTTTATTAATACCAATAGCAAATGGTTAAAAGTGGTTTGTGCAATGGTGATTTTTCTACAATTTAGTTATGTAGCATTGTCTGGATCAAGATCAGGAGTTATTCAGTTGATTTCAATGGTAATTTTCGGGATGTTCTTTACAATTTGGTTCTTTCAAAAAAATACATCCAAAGCAGTTATAAAAAAAGTTGTGCAAGCAGTATTAGTTTCTTTTTTCTGTGGTGCTATTGTTTTCGGGGGCTTACAGTTAATAGAAAAAGGGTATATTGCTGCTGCAAATTCAGTGAATATTGAAGTACCAAAAGTTTTAGATAATAAAGAAAATGAAATTCTAGGAAATAAGAAAATTACTACTAAGAGACCAGATGTTGAGGGGAAAGACGATATTTCAAATAGTCGATTTGCTCTTTGGCAAAGTGCGATAGATTTAATGAAATTAAATCCTATATTTGGCACTTCTCCAAAAGGTTTTGCAGATATAGCTAAAGATAAATTGCCTCAATCTCATATTGCTAAGACAGCTCAAACACCGCATAGTTTTTTCTTCTATTTATTAGCAGCTACAGGGATTTCAGGTACAATTGTATTTCTAATTTTCTTGCTATCTAAAATGTTTAACTCTGCTAAATTGCTGTTTAGCGTTCGAATTAAAAATTATATGGATTTTGTGTTAGATAACCAAATTGTGTTAGTCATTTTAATTTCTGGATTACTGATAACTGAAGTCATTTTAACAAGACGTTTTGCAACAGTTATCTTTTGGTTATACTTAGGTAAAATTCAGTATCGTACTGACATGGAAAATGATTTGATTAGAGGAAATGAGCAATGATGCTCATTTTTTCTACTCTACAATTGATTATTATATAAGTGGGAGAGTAATATCATGCAAAAACTTACGTTAAACGAAGTTCAGGCGAAGGCTGTTGAAATATTAGTGTATATCGATAATATTTGTCGATCTAACAACTTGCATTATACATTGTTTTATGGAACATTGATTGGTGTAGAACGTCATAAAGGTTTTATTCCTTGGGATGATGATATTGATATAGTTATGCCAAGGCCAGATTATGAATTGTTAATTAAAATCCTTAAAAACGATTCTAACTATCAATTACTTTCTTTTGAAACACGGAAACATTTTCGTTATCCTTTTGCAAAGTTAGTTGATCCTAATACTGTAGCTCATTCCAAACAATATTTTGGTGGAGAAGATAAGGACTTAGGAGTTTTTGTAGATATTTTTCCAATTGATGGTATCCCTGATACTCAAAAGGAGAGAAATGAACTAAGAAAGATAACGGAACAGTATCGGTTAAACTTAATGGATACTTTAGGTTTAAGCTATGCACGAAGTTTTCATCTTAGTAAGGCATTAATAAAATTAATAACTCGTTATCCTAATCATTTTAAAGTGAAAAAAGTAGGAAACAATCAATATTGGCGTGATTTATATCAAACAGAGGCAAAAAAAACCCCATTTGGAGCAACAAAACATTGTGGTTATCTAGAATGGATTCATATAGATTGGGGTGTATTTCCTAATGAATGGTTTTTGGAATATGAGGATGTAGAGTTTGAAGGACATAAATTTATGGCCATTAAAAACCGAAAACAATTTTTAACTTTACGTTATGGAGATTATATGGAAATGCCTCCAGTAGAAGAAAGAATCACTCATCATCCCTATGATTTTTACCAAAAATAAAGATTATTTATAGGTTTTTTAGAAAGAAGGCGTACTTAAATGAAGCAGCAATATACAGCAACTGTTGTTATGGCTACCTATAATGGAGAAAAAAATATCTTAGAACAGTTGGATTCCTTAAAAAATCAGTCGAAAAAAATTGATGAAGTATTAATTTGGGATGACTGCTCTACAGATTCTACAGTTAAAATAATTGAGAACTTTATTTCTGAAAATAAATTAGGTGAAACGTGGCATTTGAAAATCAACACGGAAAATTTAGGTTGGCGCAAAAATTTCTTTAATCTATTGAATGCTGCTACTAAAGAAATTGTTTTTACGTGTGATCAAGACGATATTTGGGATGCATCTAAAATTGAAGTGATGTGTGAAGCTTTTGCAAACACTGATGTTAAAGTTTTAGTAAGTGATTATACTGAATTAGTAGAACCTGGGGGATTAGCAGAGGAATTAAAAAAAATTGATTCAGTTAAATTGCCTAATCAAAAAGCAGAACAGATTATATTTAATGAGAACAATTTATTTTTACGTCGCCCGGGATGTGTATATGCAATTAGAAAGAGCTTCATTGCCAATGTTAATCTATACGCATCTGAAATGGAAAATCCTGTACATGATATGGCGATGTGGGGAAGTTCTTTATTAAGTGATGGGCTCTATATTGTTAGGGAAGAATTAATTAGATGGCGTAAACATGGACAAAGTTCCTTTAAAAAAGAAATTGATTTAGCTAAGAGACAAAATCACTTTGAGGAAAGATTGAATACTTTACGCCGGAGATTACAGCGTACAAAGGCTGCAAAGAATTATTTAAATAACCAACCACATGTTGAAGAATTTGAATATAAAGACAAAGTTCTTTCAAACTTGATTAAAGAGTTGAATATGCGAGTATCTTTATTAGAACGAAAAAAAATTATTCCGATTCTATGTGCCTTTTTTAAGTATCATCATAAATTTTATTTTAGCACAGACATCTACCATATCATGAAATATAAAATTAGAAAGTGAGCATAATGCTATGAATTCAAAAGCAAAAATGGTGGCTAAAAACCTTTATTATACTGTGGCTGCAAATTTTGCAACGTTGGGTATTTCGGTTCTCTTAAATTTATTTGTCCCTAAGTTGTTAGGCGTTACAGAATACAGTTATTGGCAACTTTATGTTTTTTATTCTTCATATGTTGGATTTCTCCACTTAGGCTGGATTGATGGTATCTATTTAAAAATTGGTGGAGAAGAATACGAAAATTTAGATAAAAGAAATCTCGGTTCTCAATTCTGGTATTTAGCGATTTTTGAATGTTGTATTTCTGCTTTTGTCATTCTTTGGGCTTACTTTTTCATGCCGAAAGAATATCAAGGGATTATTTTGATATTGACGGCCATTGTTTCAGTAATTACAATTGCAAAAACGTTTATTCTGTATGTTTTTCAGTCAACAAATCGTATTAAGGAATATGCTCAATTATCCAGAAATGATCGCTATTTATATGTCTTGTTCATTGCAATTTACTTTGCATTAGGAGGACGAGATTTTTATTGGCTAATCATTATGGACATACTTTCTAAACTGATTATTACGGTTTGGGGAATGTTTAGAGTTAAAGACATGTTGCGTGTGAACATGATGAGTTTGAAGGAAGTTACTCCTGAAATAGTTGATAATATTAACATAGGTAGTAAACTAATGCTCAGTAGTATAGCAAGTATGCTAATAATGGGAACCATTCGCTTTTTTGTTCAACAGCGTTGGACCATCGAAACCTTTGGTAAATTGTCCTTTACTTTAAGTTTATCAAATATGTTTTTAACTTTTATTAATGCTGTTGGAATTGTAATGTTTCCGTTGTTAAGACGGACAAATAAAGAGCGATTGCCGTCTTTATTTGTCACATTAAGAGGCGTTTTTGTTCCGTTGACGTATGCAATTCTGCTGTTATATGTACCCGTCAAATTTGTTTTAGGTATGTGGTTACCCGAATATAGCGAGAGTTTGAAATTTATGGGAATTCTATTTCCTATAGTTATTTATGAAGGTCGGATGTCTTTACTAATTAATACGTATTTAAAAACGTTGAGAAAAGAAAAAACAATTTTATTTGTTAACGTATTGACACTTGCCTTGTCGTTAATCCTATCGCTGTTTGTGATTTTCGTTGTTGGGAACTTGAATTTAACTGTTGGGTTGATATTAGTAAGTTTAGCATTTCGTTGTAATTTAGCGGAAATTTTTCTATGCAAAGATATGAATATTAAAATAGGAAATAGCACTGCATTGGAAACGTTGGTTACATTATTGTTTATCTTTAGTAATCTTTGGTTTGGCGGTAGTATTTATAGTTTCATTTCTTATGGAATTGTGTACATTATCTATTTCTTATTCATTCATAAGAGTTTTGTGAATAACGCAAAGAATTTAAAATATTTAGTAAAAGGTTGAGAAAGTTATTTTCTCTCCTTTTTTATTGAAAAAAACAAACGGTAGTCTTTGACACCTAAAAATGGTAAAATTAATGTATTATTTTAATTGGAGTGGGAAACTTGAGGAACTTTTTAATCACAGGCGGTGCCGGCTTTATCGGCTCAACCTTAGCAAATTATTATAGTAAAGACAATCAAGTTGTGGTCATTGATGATTTATCAATGGGTCAAACTGAAAATTTAAACACATCTGAAAATATCACGTTCATTGAAGGTAGCGTGATTGATCAACAATTAATGGAAAAAGTACTGCAAGAGTATCAGTTCGATTACATTTTTCACTTAGCCGCGATTGCTAGTGTAGCAGATTCAGTAGCACGTCCAGTGGAAACACACCAAGTGAATTTTGAGAGTGTGTTACAATTACTGGAATTAATTCGGAAATACCAGAAAGATTTAAAACGTTTGGTGTTTGCTTCTTCTGCAGCGGTTTACGGCGATGAGCCAACTTTACCAAAACAGGAAGAATCAGTAATTCGTCCATTAACGCCTTATGCAGTGGATAAATTTGCTTCTGAAAAATATGTGTTAAACTATTGTCATTTATATGATGTTCCAACAAGCGCTGTTCGCTTCTTTAACGTATACGGGCCAAACCAAAATCCTAATTCGCCTTATTCTGGCGTTATTTCGATTGTGATGGACTCTTACAAACGCTTATTAGCCAATCAAGAAGTGACATTCAATATCTTTGGCGATGGAAAACAATCTCGTGATTTTGTCTTTGTTGAGGACGTGGTTCAAGCATTGAATCTTGTCGCTCATTCTGACCAATCACTTGGGGAAGTGTATAATGTCGGAACAGGGAAAGCAACCGATTTAAATGAGTTAATTTCTTCTTTAAATGATATTATGAAAGTCGCTTTGCCAGTTGAATATAAAGAAGCGCGAGCTGGGGACATCAAAGATTCCTTAGCGGATATATCTAAATTACGTACTATTGGTTATGAACCGAAATATAGTATTCAGTCCGGTTTGGATAAATATGTTAAGTATGAACTAAAAGATTAAGAGAATAAAAAGACGAATTTGAGACTAAATTGTTTATAAGACTTAGAGAGTGGGACATCATCAGTCGCTTTGATTGATGTCTTGCTCTTTCTTTTCTTTTTCCCATATTTGAACCCACCTCACTCCAATGGTACAATAAACAAGATTGGAGTGAGAGCATGACAGATATTATTGCACATCGAGGAAGCAAAGGCACCCACCCTGAAAATACGTGTATTGCTTTCAGAGAGGCTGTTCGTGTTGGTGCTGAAGGAATTGAATTAGATGTTCACCTTTCTAAAGATGGTTATTTAATCGTTATGCACGATGAAACGGTGGATCGTACGACAGATGGTCATGGTGAAATCCAACAGTTAACATTAAACGAATTAAAACAACTAGATGCTGGAAGCTGGTTTCAGAAAAATCCTTCTGTTCAATGTGTTCCAACATTGGAAGATGTTTTAAATTGTCTTGTAGAAGAACAATTCAATGGTTTTTTGAATATTGAACTTAAAACGGATATTATCCATTATGAAGGAATTGAGAAAAAAGTCGTCCAACAAATGAAGCAAAAAAACTGGCCGTTTCGTTATTTATATTCCAGTTTTTATTTTCCGAGTTTAGTTAAATTAAAAAAAGCTGATCCTAAGACAGAAATTGCCTTTATTTATGAATCTGCAGAGGATTTAAGTCAAGCGGGACCGGCATTCGCGCTTGTCGATAGTTTACATCCAAAAATGTCTTGGGTGTTGGCTCATGAAAAAGAACTTATCGCAATTGGCAAACCGCTGCGGCCGTGGACTGTTAATCGGATGGAAGAAATGGAAAATTGTTTTCAGCTAAAATTGGCAGGCGTTCATACAGATTTTCCTGAGGAAGCAAAATTTGCTCGTCAAAATTGGCAAGAAGAAGGAGAAACATAATTGGAGAAAGTATTAGTTATTGTAGGACCCACTGCGGTGGGGAAAACAGCATTAAGTATTGCTTTAGCAAAAAAAATTAATGGTGAAATTATTAGCGGTGACTCCATGCAAGTTTATCGCTCGTTAGACATTGGCACCGCTAAAGTCACAGAAACAGAAAAAGAAGGAATTCCTCACTATTTAATTGATTGCCGTGAAGTCAGCGAAACATATTCTGCCGCTGATTTTCAGAAAGAGGGTCGTCAAAAAATCAAAGAAATTACTGAAAAAGGGAAACTACCAATTATCGTTGGAGGAACAGGTTTGTATATTCAATCACTCCTTTATGATTTTCAACTAGGAAGTCGTGAGATAGATGACTCGCCTGAAATTAGAGAAACGTATAATTTATTTGCGGAAGAAAAAGGGAATCAAGCCTTATGGCAGTTATTACAACAAAAGGATCCTCTAGCGGCTGACAGCATTCATTTTAATAATCGCAAAAAAGTCATTCGTGCGTTAGAGGTCTTTGATAAAACCGGTTATAGTATTTTGACCCCGAAGGAAAAACCAGCTCGTCTCTATGATTATTATTTGTTAGGTTTGGAAACAGATCGCGCTTTATTGTATGAGCGTATTAATCAGCGGGTGGATCAAATGATGACAGAAGGACTGTTGGAAGAAGCAAAACAGATGTTTCAGCAACCACATGCACAAGCAGCTCAAGGTATTGGCTATAAAGAATTTTTTCCGTATTTTTCCGGTGAACAATCATTAGAGATGGCGGTTGAAACAGTCAAACAGCAATCGCGGCGATATGCCAAACGTCAATTGACTTGGTTTAGAAATCGAATGGCTGCGCATTGGTGGGATTTGGTTCAACAGCCAACAGATTTGCCCAAGTTGGAAAAAGAAGTAGCGGAATGGCTACAACAGAAGGAGAGTGAGTAGGCGATGACCACTCATGAAAAAGTGATTCTAGTAGGAGTTGAAACGGAAAAAAATTATCAGACATTTTCTGCATCAATGGAAGAACTGGCAAATTTAACGGAAACCGCTAATGGAGAAGTGGTGTTTGTTTTAACGCAAAAACGACCACAAGTTGATCGACAAACCGTAATCGGTAAGGGGAAATTGGAAGAATTAATTCAATTAACAGATGCCTATGAAGCGGATCTTGTGATTTTTAATCATGAGCTCACACCGCGTCAAAATCAACTGTTATCTGAAGCATTAGCTGTGCGAGTAATTGATCGTGTACAATTAATTTTGGATATCTTTGCTTTGCGTGCGCGCTCCAAAGAAGGAAAGTTACAAGTTGAATTAGCGCAATTGGATTATTTATTGCCTCGCTTGGCTGGTCAAGGAAAACAGTTGTCACGACTTGGAGGAGGTATTGGGACACGCGGGCCTGGTGAAACGAAATTAGAGTCGGACCGCCGACACATTCGGAATAAAATCTTAGGCATCCGTCGTGAGTTAAAAGAAGTCACTGCTCATCGTGAACGAAGCCGCCAGAAAAGACAAAATTCAGAACTATTTCAAATTGGCTTGATTGGTTATACCAATGCTGGCAAATCAACCATTCTCAACATGTTGACAACAGCAGGAACTTATTCAGAGGATCAATTGTTTGCAACGTTAGATCCTTTAACCAAAAAATGGCAATTGCCTCAAGGCATGGAAGTTACTCTGACAGATACGGTTGGCTTCATTCAAGATTTACCAACACAACTGATTGAAGCCTTTCAGTCGACATTGGAAGAAAGCCGGACGATGGATTTACTGCTCCATGTGGTGGATGCAAGTGCGCCAGATCGGTTACAACATGAACGCACAGTTCAAACATTGATTAAAGAATTAGCGTTGGAAAATATTCCGTGCTTGACGGTTTATAATAAAAGAGATCAAGTGGACAGCAAAGAATTTGTCCCAACCTTATTTCCCAATGTATTGATCTCAACTAAAATTTCTGAAGATAAAGAACGACTGGTTCAAGCTATCCGTGCCCAAATGATGGAATTACTCGAGCCTTATCAATTAGAAATTAGCCCAACTGACGGACAACTATTAAGTGAACTTCGCCGGATGACACTAATGATTTCAGAAGAATATGCTGAAAATGAAAATCGGTATATCGTGAAAGGCTTTGCGAAAAAAGAGTCTAAATGGTTGGCTGAATCCGAAAAAGAATAAAAAATGGTAAGTTGATTAGAAATGATTTGTAAAAACAAATCATTTCTATTTTTTTGATTAGTAGGAGAAAATCAGCCGTGAAAAGATGGAAAAGTCCATATTTATCAGGTTTTTTGTTTTATGTTAGAAAATCTAACATAAGTTCTTGACAATTTGTCATTCTATTGTTATTCTAAGAAATAACTAAGAGAGGAGGATGGAGATGAGAGAAAAAGAGTTACGCCGTTCCATGTCAGTTTTTCCAATTGGTACAGTTATGAAACTAACGGATTTGACCGCTCGACAAATTCGCTACTATGAAGAACAGGGATTGATTCATCCAGAACGTAGTGAGGGCAACCGACGCATGTATTCTTTAAATGATATTGATGTTTTGTTAGAAATTAAAGATTATTTATCTGATGGATTGAACATGGCAGGGATTAAGCGTGTGTATGAAATGAAATTAGAGGAACAAAAAAACACCGCCGAGGCAACTCGTCCGTTAACCGATGCAGATGTTCGTCAGATTTTATACGACGAAATCCTTTCGCAAGGAGGACTTACTCAGCAAAATCCGTTCCAATCGAATGTACCAAGGCTTTAACGTTTCAGCAGCCAATAAAAATGAAGGATGGGGATCAGACCGATGACAAGAAAAGCCAAAACGGCAGAAGAGATTAAACATATTGCAGAAGAGGAAAACGTACGTTTTTTACGACTAATGTTTACCGACATTATGGGAACAATTAAAAATGTTGAAGTTCCTGTGAGTCAGCTAGATAAAGTATTAGATAATAAAATGATGTTTGATGGGTCATCCATTGAAGGATTCGTTCGTATCGAAGAAAGTGACATGTATTTATACCCTGATCTATCTACATGGATGATTTTTCCGTGGGAAAGCGACCATGGAAAAGTTGCGCGCTTAATTTGTGATATTTACAATCCTGATGGTACCCCTTTTGCCGGAGATCCCCGCGGTAATTTAAAACGCGCCTTAGCAGATATGAAAGAATTAGGCTTTACTTCTTTTAACTTAGGACCAGAACCAGAATTTTTCCTATTTAAATTAGATGAGAATGGTGAAATTACCACTGATTTGAATGATAAAGGTGGCTATTTTGATTTTGCACCAACCGATTTAGGTGAAAATTGTCGCCGTGATATTGTTTTAGAGTTAGAAAGTTTAGGCTTTGAAGTGGAAGCTTCGCATCATGAAGTAGCACCTGGTCAACATGAAATTGACTTTAAATATGCTGATGTAGTTGATGCTTGTGACAATATTCAAACATTCAAATTAGTTGTGAAAACTATTGCGCGCAAACATGGCTTGCATGCAACATTTATGCCAAAACCTTTGTTTGGAATTAATGGTTCTGGCATGCACTGCAATATGTCATTATTTAATGAAGAAGGTAATGTTTTTTATGACGAGTCAGGAGAGATGGGCTTAAGCCAAACTGCGTATCATTTCTTAGGTGGTTTATTAAAACATGCCCGTGCCTATACTGCGGTATGTAACCCAACAGTGAACTCTTATAAACGCTTGGTCCCAGGTTATGAAGCACCTGTTTATGTAGCTTGGAGCGGCAGAAATCGTTCACCACTCATTCGAGTTCCTGAATCTCGTGGTTTATCGACTCGTTTAGAGTTACGTTCTGTCGATCCTTCAGCGAATCCGTATTTAACAATGGCTGTCTTATTACAAGCAGGTTTGGATGGTATTCGTAATGAACTTACACCACCGCCAGCAGTTGATCGTAACATTTATGTGATGAATGAGGAAGAACGTCAACATGCACAAATTGAAGATTTGCCATCAACCTTACACAATGCCATCAAAGAATTACGTAAAGATCAAGTAATGATTGATGCATTAGGTCGTCACATTTTTGCCAATTTTGTAGAAGCAAAACGAATGGAATGGGCAGCCTTCCGTCAAACCGTTTCTGAATGGGAAAGAGAACAATATTTGGAGTTGTACTAAAAGCCGTTACTTTTAATAATCTTAATGTTTAGAAAGAGGGAGATAAGTCGAAACGCTTATCTCCCTCTTTCATTCTTTAGTTTGTGAACGAATAGATAATTTCTATTTCACAAAATAAAGTAATTTTAATTCAGTGAAATAGTTTGTTTATAGGGGATAAAGTGGTTTTTTCTCAATTTCTCTTTTATTTTTAAGCAAAAAAATTGACAAAATCTTTCATAATTTGTGAAATTCCGCTATAATAAACAAGAATATGCGTGCAACTATTCTATTTTTTAGATATAAAGGATGAGAAAAACATGCGGAAAATGAAAACAATGGATGGGAATGCTGCAGCAGCTTATATTTCCTACGCCTTTACAGAATTAGCAGCCATTTATCCAATAACACCAAGTTCAACAATGGCTGAGCTTGTTGATCAGTGGTCGGCCGAAGGTAAGAAAAATATCTTTGGTCAACCTGTGAAAGTAGTCGAAATGCAATCGGAAGCTGGTGCTGCCGGGGTGGTCCATGGCTCTTTAAAAACAGGCGCGCTTACCACGACCTATACGGCTTCACAAGGGTTACTTTTAATGATTCCTAATATGTACAAAATAGCTGGAGAACTATTACCATCTGTTTTTCATGTGGCGAGCCGAGCTTTAACTACGAATGCTTTAAATATTTTTGGTGATCAAGGAGACGTAATGGCCGCACGCCAAACAGGCTTTGCTATGTTGTCAGAAAGCAGTGTACAAGAAGTGATGGATTTGGCACCAGTGGCTCACTTGGCTTCGATTGAAGCGAGTGTTCCATTTATGAACTTTTTTGATGGCTTTAGAACAAGTCATGAAATTCAAAAAGTGGCAGTTCTTGACTATGAAGAATTAGCACCCTTAGTAAATCAAGAGAAATTAGCCGAATTTCGTCGTCGAAGCATGAACCCGAATCACCCTTCCGTTAGTGGAATGAACCAAAATCCAGATATTCACTTTCAACAACGAGAAACAATAAATCCTTATTATGAAAAATTACCTGGTATTGTTCAAAAATATATGACAGAAATAAACCGGTTACGGGGAACCAATTATGATTTGGTGACGTATTATGGCGCAGAAGATGCAGAAGAAGTGATCGTTACAATGGGTTCAGTTGCGCAAACAATTGAACAGACTGTTGATTATTTACAACAACAAGGAAGAAAAGTTGGCTTCCTTAATGTCCATCTTTATCGACCATTTCCAGTTGAAACATTTCTCGAAAAAATACCACAATCAGTTAAAGCAATTGCTGTTTTGGATCGGACGAAAGAGCCCGGTGCTGGTGGCGAACCGTTATTATTGGATGTCCAAAGTGCGATGTATGAAGCGGACATTCGCCCAACAATTATTGGTGGACGCTATGGTTTAGGTTCTAAAGATGTACTGCCAAATCAAATTGTTGCGGTTTTTGATGAATTAATGAAAGAACGTTCTGCCATGAAGAAGCGTTTTACAATTGGGATTGATGATGATTTAACTTATACTTCATTAGAAGTTGGCAAACCACTTGATTTGACGAATCCGAAAACCTATCAAGCTAAATTTTGGGGCTTTGGTTCTGATGGCACAGTAGGGGCGAACAAGTCAGCAATTAAGATTATCGGTGATCATACAGACAAGTATGCGCAAGGCTTTTTCTATTATGATTCAAAAAAATCAGGCGGGTTGACCGTTTCTCATTTACGTTTTGGCGAGACACCCATTCGTTCAACATACCTCATTGAACATTCTGATTTTGTGGCCTGTCATACAGCCGCTTATTTGCATACCTATGATTTAGTAAAAGGGTTAAAAAAAGGCGGGACTTTCCTCTTAAATACCATTTGGAATGATGAACAACTAGCACGATTTTTACCAAATCAATTAAAACGGTATCTAGCTGAAAATGAGATTCAGTTTTATACAATCAATGCAGTGAAATTAGCTAGTGAAGTCGGGCTAGGCGGGCGAATTAATACTGCGATGGAAACAGCTTTCTTCAAATTAGCGGAAATTATGCCTTTTGAGCAAGTGTTGCCAATTTTAAAAGAAGAAGCACTGAAAAGTTATGGTCATAAGTCCATGAAAGTTGTCGAAAAAAATATTCAAGCAATCGATAAGACCGTTGAATTGTTGCATCAGGTACCTGTTCCAGCAGAGTGGAGAACGCTTGAAGTTCAACCGCGAAAACGTTCAGAAAATGTTAGTGATTTTGTTCATGAAATTGTTGAACCGATTAATCGTCAAGAAGGCAATGCGTTATCTGTTGCGACACTAGCGAAAAATGGGATGACAGATGGGCGAATGCCTTTGGGAACTGCGGCAGTTGAAAAACGTGGAGTTGCATTAGAAGTACCTGAATGGATTAGCGATCGGTGTACCATGTGTAATGAATGCGCCTTTGTATGCCCCCATGCGGCGATACGACCATTCTTAGCCGATGAAGAAGAAATGACTGAAGCGCCAGAAGGATTCATTGTACGTGATCTACGTGGTGCCGACGGCTTGAAATATCGTATCCAAGTCTCAGTCAAAGATTGTACTGGCTGTGGTCTTTGTGTTGAAGCCTGTCCAGCTAAAGGGAAAGCTTTAGTAATGAAACCTTATGAAGAAGAAAAAGAGCAGGCTATGAACTGGGCGTTTGCTATGACGTTACGTCAAAAGGAAAACCCAGCAAAACCGAATACTGTTTTAGGTTCGCAATTTAATAAACCTTTATTAGAGTTTTCTGGTGCTTGTTCTGGTTGCGGCGAAACGCCTTATGTTAAATTATTGACGCAAATGTTTGGTGACCGAATGCTGATTGCTAATGCAACAGGTTGCTCATCGATTTGGGGTGCTGCAGCGGGTGTGACACCTTACACTACTAATGAACAAGGACAAGGTCCAGCTTGGTCAAATTCTCTTTTAGAGGATAATGCCGAGTTTGGTTACGGCATGTTGTTAGCAACGCAAGCCCGTCGCGAACGTTTAGCTAGTAAAATGACCAAAGCTTTTTCTGTAGCCAGTGACTCGTTGCGTCTATTGATGGAAGATTGGATAGCACATCTGTCCGAAAGTGAAGGTACGCAACAACGTGCAGCTAAATTACGTGCAGCTTTGCTTGAAGAAAAAACGAATCAACCTTTATTGGAAGCAATTTATGACGATCAAGATCTTTTTGTTAAACCAAGTCAGTGGATGATTGGTGGGGACGGCTGGGCTTACGATATTGGCTACGGCGGTATTGACCACGTGTTAGCTAGTGGCGCGGATGTAAATATGTTAGTTTTAGATAATGAAGTCTATTCCAATACAGGTGGCCAAACTTCCAAAGCAACTCCTGCATCAGCGATTGCGAAATTTGCTGCCAGTGGGAAGTATGCCTCTAAAAAAGATTTAGGGATGATGGCAATGACTTATGAAAATGTCTATGTCGCTCAAATTGCCTCAGGTGCAAACCAAATGCAGACGATTAAAGCTTTTGAAGAAGCAGAAAAATTCCCTGGACCATCGATTATTATTGCTTATACACCATGTATCACACATGGTTTAGCAGGTGGGATGAGTCAAACGTTGAAAGAAGCGAAAGACGCGGTTCATTCAGGTTACTGGTCTTTATATCGCTATAATCCATTATTGCGAGAAAAAGGCAAAGAACCAATGACATTGGATTTCAAAAAACCAGATTTTTCATTAATGAAAGAGTTTATGCGCCAACAAGTTCGCTTTGCATCCTTAGAATCTAGTCAACCAGATACAGCGGAATTGTTATTTAATAAAACAATTAATGATGCTAAGAGACGGTTCTATAATTATGCTCGTTTAGCTGGTCAAGAAGAAAAAATTCGAGCAAAACTTGAAAAACAAAGTGAACCAGAAATAAATACGCCAGAGAACGAGAAGCCACGAGTGAAAAAAGAACGCGTAGTTGATCCGGAAGCGGAAGCAAGAAGGGCTGCCCGCCGCGCAGAACGAGCAGCCAAGAGAAAACAACGTGAGCAAGATTAAATAGAAGTCAAAAAAACGTGTCTGAGCTTTTTGCTTAGACACGTTTTTTAGTTAATGACTTTAGTCAGTTGAAATCTCTAAAGAGATTTCGACAAAAAACCACGCGTACTGCGCGTGGAGGTCAGAGCTTTAGCGATAAAAACTCCTTTCGATATAATAGATAAAGGCTACCAACCGTTATCAAATCGAAAGGAGTTTTTGAATGTCGAACGACGATAAAAGTTTAGCACATACTCGTTGGAATTGTAAGTATTATCTTGTGTTTATACCAAAATATAGAAGAAAAGTAATCTATGGTCAATTGAGGCGAGATATAGGGAAAATACTAAGAAAATTGTGTGAGATGAAAGAAGTCGAAATCATTGAAGCGCATGCAATGACCGACCATATCCATATGTTGGTAAGAATTCCACCGAAGTTGAGTGTATCAGGTTTTATGGGTTTCTTAAAAGGAAGAAGTGCAGTAATCATTCATGAACGTCATGCGAATTTAAAATACAATTATGGAAATCGATCCTTTTGGTCAAAAGGCTATTATGTGAGCACTGTATGACTGAACCAAAAAACGATAGCAAAGTATATACGAGAACAAGAAGCAGAAGATCGAGTAAGGGATAGTATAAACAAAAGAGAGTATAAAGATCCATTTAGGAAGTAACAGCTAGATAAGAATAGAAAGGTAGCGGTTGGCGGTCTCTAAAAAAGCTCCCTTAAAGGGAGCAGCAGGTAGCGATCCCTTCTAGGGCTATTAAAAAGCCACCCGCTAGGCGGGTGGATAGTTACTAGAAATGCGATTTTTTGATGAAAAATTTCAAGTTATTTGAAAAAGTTCCTAAATTTTTTTGATGTTTCCGCTTGCGTTCTGTGATGAAAGAAAATAATGTGGTATACTTGTTAGGAAATCTTGAGAGAGAAGTGAGGGGTATGATGTCGTTTCAATTGAATCAATTATTAGATTTGAATTATTGGCAGCAAGTCATCTCAACGGATTTCTTATCTAAGGATTTTGTTATCAATATCATAGATATCCTAGTCGTATGGTACCTCGTTTACAAATTAATCATGCTTGTTCGTGGAACAAAAGCAGTCCAACTATTAAAAGGTGTCGCTGTTTTTATCATTATCCGCATTCTAAGTGAGATAATTGGTCTACATACATTATCTTGGTTAATGAATCAAGTCATCATGTATGGTGTAATCGCCGCGGTTGTTATTTTTCAACCAGAAGTGCGAAGAGGGCTGGAACATCTAGGGAGAAGTTCGTTTTTCCGCCCGAATAAAGGTGCGCAACAAGAAGATGAGCGTATTATTCAGGCCTTTGACAAAGCCATTCAGTACATGTCAAAACGGAAAATTGGTGCTTTGATAACCATTGAACGCAATACCGGTTTAGATGAATACATTGAGACAGGTATTGATTTGGATGCCGATATTACTGGTGAATTACTGATTAATATTTTCATTCCAAATACACCACTACATGATGGTGCAGTGATTATCAAAAATGAAAAAATTGCTGTTGCTAGTGCGTATTTACCGCTATCAGAGAGCAATTTAATTCCAAAAGAATTTGGAACGCGCCATAGAGCCGCAGTCGGTATCAGTGAAGTCAGTGACGCCATTACGATTGTTGTTTCTGAAGAAACTGGTGACGTTAGTTTGACGTTGAACAATGAATTAATTCCTGGACTAACGCAAGAAGAGTATTTAACAATTTTGCGTAAGGAGTTAATTTCGGAATCATCGGAAGATAAAAAAAGTGCTTTGCAGCATTTTATCGATGATGTAACAAAGGGGGTTAAACGCAAATGAGAAAAGCCTCCCAAAAAAGCTGGTTTAATGGTTTGCTTTCATTGCTGTTTGCATTGTTGTTATTTTTTAATGCCAATGCAACAGGCAATAATCCCTCCAATTCAGGTTCAAGCCAAACGTATAGTGAAACATTGAATAATATTCCTGTCCAAGTCCAATACGATAAAGACAAATATTATGTCTCTGGATTTGAAGAGAGTGTAAATGTTCATTTACGTAGTGCGAACCGCATTCAATTAAACATGGAATCAAATGCTGACACACGAAATTTCCAAGTGGTCGCAGACTTAACCAAATTGCCATTAGGGACTTCGGAAGTGCCTTTGACAGTTCGGGGACTAAGTTCAGCTGTTACAGCTGAAATTGAACCGAAAACAGTGACTGTAACGATTGAAAAGAGAGTAACAAAAAAATTCGATGTAGAAGCACAACTTTCTGATAACATTGAAAAAGAAGGCTACAAAGTAAAAAATATTTCTGTAGATCCAAAAACTGTAGAAGTAACAACTGGAGAAGAAACAGCGAAAGCAATTGACAAAGTGATTGCGCCAGTCTCAAGTGCCAAACAAACAATTGATACGATTAAACAAACGGTAAATGTTCAAGCGCTAGATGCCAAAGGTCAAGTCCTAAGTATCGAAAATCCAGCACCACAAGTCAAAGTAACAGTAGGCTTAACTGCGCCAACAAAAGATGTACCACTGAATGTTAGTATGACAGGTACGCCACCAGCTGGGATCGCTCATTACAATTATAGTTTATCAACGTACCAAGTTAGGGTCAGTGGCCCGCAATCAATTTTAGATACGCTAGAATCAATTGAGGTACCGGTAGATATTTCTGATATTCGCAAAGAAACAAAACAATCAGTGACTATTCCCGTTAATGGAGAATACGTAGTTACACCAGATGAGGTTGACGTTTCTTTGAGCCCCGTGTACAATCAACAACAGTCATCAAATACAAATGAAACTTCAGGGGAACCTGCAAGTTCAACAACGGCTGGCTCAGGTAGCCAAGCAGTACAACCAAGTACATCCAGTCAAGTAGAATCAAATACTTCTGAAACAACAAGTGAGGGATCAACAGTAGAAAGTACAACTGCTGGTTCAACTGAAAATACAGAGAATCAAGTGACTAAGGAGAATCAAAATGGGTAAATATTTTGGAACAGATGGTGTAAGAGGAATTGCAAATAAGGAGTTAACACCTGAATTAGCTTTTAAATTAGGGCGTTACGGTGGTTATGTGTTGAGTCAACATGAAGATAGTTCAAGAAAACCTCGTGTTCTCGTAGGCCGCGATACACGTATTTCAGGTGAGATGTTGGAACAAGCATTGATTGCTGGGTTATTATCAGTCGGGATTGAAGTTTTCCAATTAGGGGTGATTTCAACACCTGGTGTAGCATATCTTACTCGTTTACAAAAAGCATCCGCTGGCGTAATGATTTCAGCTTCACATAATCCTGCGGAAGACAATGGGATTAAGTTTTTTGGGGCAGACGGCTTCAAATTAGTAGACGATCAAGAAGCAGAAATTGAAGCATTGTTAGACGCAGAAGAAGACACCTTACCAAGACCTTCTGCTGAAGGCTTAGGCTCATTAGATGAATTTCCAGAAGGCTTACTAAAATATTCACAATTTTTAGTTCAAAGTATTCCTGGCGATTTAGCAGATATGACTGTTTGTTTAGATGCGGCCAACGGAGCAACTGCAACAGCAGTCAATCGTGTCTTCGCGGATTTAGAGACAGATTTCTATACAATGGGAACAAGTCCTAATGGATTGAATATCAATGATGGTGTGGGTTCCACTCATCCTGAAGCTTTGGCAGAAATGGTTGTTGAAAAAGGCGCCGATGCTGGTTTGGCTTTCGATGGCGACGGCGATAGAATTATTGCAGTCGATGAATTAGGACGAATTATCGATGGTGATAAAATCATGTATATTTGTGCTAAGTATTTAGCTGAGAAAAAACGTTTGAAAAAAGATACAATCGTTACAACGGTGATGAGTAATCTAGGTTTCCATAAAGCTGTAGAAGAAATTGGCTTAAAAGATGTGGTAACGCAAGTGGGTGATCGTTATGTTGTAGAAGAAATGCGTAAAAATGATTACAATTTTGGTGGCGAACAATCTGGTCACATGATCTTTTTAGATTACAACACAACAGGTGATGGCATGCTTTCAGGGATTCAATTGTTGAATGTTATGAAGCAAACGGGCAAAAAATTATCTGAATTAGCGGATGAAGTGACGATTTATCCACAAAAATTAGTCAATATTCGTGTCACAGATAAAAATGGTGCAATGGAAGTTCCGGCAATCAAAGCAGTTGTCGAACAAGCAGAAGCAGAAATGAATGGCGAAGGTCGTATTTTAGTTCGTCCTTCTGGAACAGAACCATTGTTACGTGTGATGGCCGAAGCGCCAACACAAGAAAAAGTTGATTATTACGTTGATAAAATTGCTGAAGTAGTACGTGCAGAAATCGGCGTTGAATAAGAACAAATTAGAAACCAGACACTTAATGCTAGCTTGCGTTAAGTGTCTGGTTTCTTTGTTGGAAATCAAAAAAAGAAAATAGCTAATAAGCTCCGTCTATCATTGACATAGAGCGGTTAAAAGGGTACTATTTTAGAAGTAAGATGCACCGCGTATCTTCTTTTTTTATTTGATAAAATCAAGAAGGGAGCGGCTGTAAATCAATGGAGTTATAGAATGGAGGAGCGAAATGAAAGAAAAAATGTCCGTCAAGACAATTGTAGCAATTGGAATTGGCTCTGCAGTTTTTGTTATTTTAGGTCGATTCGTTGTAATTCCAACTGGAATTCCTAATACGAACTTAGAAACGTCGTATCCATTTCTTGCTTTAATGTCAGTTGTTTTTGGACCAGTAGCTGGAGGGCTAATTGGTTTGATCGGTCACACGTTAAAAGATTTTACCACGTATGGTAGCGCTTGGTGGAGCTGGATTATTTGTTCAGGAATTATTGGTATTATTTTTGGCTTCGCTGGTCGTAAAATGGATCTTCAACATGGTGAATTTACAACAAATGACATGGTGCGTTTCAATATTTTCCAAGCGTTTGGTAATATCGTCGTTTGGGGCTTAATCGCGCCTAGTTTGGATATTTTGATTTATAGTGAACCCGCAAGTAAAGTGTTTACACAAGGCGTATTCGCGACTGTTTCAAATATTGTCGCTGTGGGGATTATTGGAACATTGTTGATGAAAGCTTATGCATCAACAAGAACAAAGAAAGGCAGTTTATCGAAAGATTAAGAAACTGTCGAAATAATTTAAATGGTTAAGGGTCTGCCCTAGTAATTACTTTGCTAATGCTCAGACCCTTTCTTTTATGGAGAAACTGAGGTGAGGCCGAATGAAAAAACCAATCATTACTTTTAATAATTTTTCCTTTCAATATCATAGCCAATCTGAACCGACATTAAAGGGGATTCAATTAACCATCTATGAAGGAGAAAAGGTTTTAATCGTTGGGCCTAGTGGTAGTGGTAAATCAACATTGGCGCAATGTATCAACGGGTTAATTCCCAATATTTATGAAGGTGAGATTCAAGGAACAGCTACGGTTGCTGGTAAAAATATCCAAGAAACAAGTCTATTTGATTTGTCTTTTGATGTAGGAACTGTTTTGCAAGATACCGATGGGCAGTTTATCGGTTTAACGGTTGCTGAGGATATTGCTTTTGCTTTAGAAAACGATGCAGTTGAACAAGCAGAAATGAAAAAAGCGGTCCACAAATGGTCCGAGATTGTTGAGCTGAATCAGTTATTGCAACACCGTCCACAAGATTTGTCAGGTGGTCAAAAACAACGTGTATCTATGGCGGGCGTTCTAATTAACCAATCAAAAATTTTACTTTTTGATGAACCTTTGGCTAATCTTGACCCACGAGCGGGACAAGAAACAATGACTTTGATTGACACCATTCAACAAGAAACAAAAGCGACTGTTTTAATAATAGAACATCGCTTAGAGGACGTTCTTTGCGAATCAGTTGATCGAATTATTGTCATGAATGAGGGCGCAATTATTTCTGATACAACGCCAGATGAATTGTTACGTCAAGATACGTTGACCCAACAAGGGATTCGTGAACCTCTGTACGTTACAGCCATGAAATATGCTGGGATTGATTTAACACAAGTTAGTCATTTAGACAAATTAGCCGAAGTATCAGGCGAAACGGTTTTGCCTAAAATGACACAGTGGTCTGTCCAACCTAGTTCAGTTAGTGCAGTCAAAGGAGCTGAACTATTACGTTTGGAACAAGTGTCCTATCAATATGATCGTCACGGTGAAAAAGTGTTAGATGACTTCTCAGTAACTATTCATCATGGAGAAATGATCAGCATTGTAGGAAAAAATGGTGCCGGGAAGTCTACGCTTTCTAAAATAATTTGCGGGTTCATCACGCCTCAATCGGGCAAGATTTTATGGGAAGGACAGGATTTTTCCAATTATTCAATCAAAGAACGTGCAGATAAAATTGGTTATGTGATGCAAAATCCCAATCAAATGATTTCTAAAAAAATGATTTTTGAAGAAGTAGCTTTAGGATTAGTTTTACGAGATGTGCCACAAGCAGAAATTGAGGAACGTGTGACGAATATTTTACATATTTGTGGGCTGTATCCCTTCCGGAACTGGCCGATTTCTGCATTGAGTTTTGGGCAGAAAAAACGGGTAACTATTGCATCGATCTTAGTTTTAGAACCTGAATTATTAATTTTAGATGAACCAACAGCTGGGCAAGATTTTAAACATTATACAGAAATGATGACATTTTTAGAAGAATTGAACCGCTTAGGTGTGACTATTTTAATGATCACTCACGATATGCACTTAATGTTGGAATATACAACACGTGCGTTAGTAGTTTGTGATGGACGTTTACTAGCAGATGCGACTCCAGTTGCTGTTTTAACAGATGAAAAATTAATTCAAGCAGCTTCTTTAAAAGAAACGAGCTTGTTTACCTTTGCTAAAGCGTTAGGCTTGGAAAATCCCTTGCTATTTACGGAAAAATTTGTTGCTTACGATCGTGAGGTGCGTTTTGGATGAGTGAACGACAAATGTTAGGCTATCATCCTGATTCAACCTGGATTCATCGCTTAAACGGCACAAGCAAATTAGTCTTTTTAATCGTTGTCTCTGTGGCTTGTATGACCACGTATGATACTCGTTATCTGTTAGGAATGTCTGTAGTTTCGCTTGTTTTGTTAAAATTATCAAATATTAAATGGCATCAAATATCTTTTGTTATTAAATTTATTGCTATTTTTTCTTTGTTAAATATCTTAACGGTTTACCTTTTTGCACCTGAATATGGGGTTGATTTATATCAATCACGTACCGTGATTTGGGAAGGAATCGGACGGTTTACTTTGACACAAGAAGAATTATTTTATGAATTTAATTTAGTTTTAAAATATTTCTGTACGATTCCGTTGGCATTAATCTTTTTATTAACAACAAATCCTAGTGAATTTGCCTCCAGCCTGAATCGAATTGGTGTGAGTTATCGGATTAGTTATGCAGTAGCGCTGGCTATTCGTTATATTCCCGATATCCAAGAAGATTTTTTTAATATTTCTTTAGCACAACAAGCGCGAGGTTATGAGATGTCTAAAAAGGGACGGTTAGGCCAACGAATCAAAGGCGTAGCACAAATCGTTTTACCCTTAATCCTATCTAGTTTAGATCGAATTGAAACTGTGAGTACCGCTATGGAATTAAGGCGTTTTGGTCAAAAGAAAAATCGAACGTGGTATGCGCAACAACCTTTTCATCTGCGTGATTTTTCGGTAATGATACTTGCCTTATGCTTATTAGGAATCAGTTTCTGGTTGTTCCATGTGAATGGTGGCCGGTTTTATAATCCATTCCAATAAATAACAAATTGATAAGGTTCTATAAATAGAACGGATATTTTTTTATTATTAAGAATCTAGTACTTTCTCTTACTATGAGTGTACTAGATTCTTTTTTTACAACTTTAAAGAACTAGACCAATTTTCGGTTTTTAGATTTTTGTTGACAAGTACCTACTTTTAATTGTATGATTGTTTATGTTTCTACGGAATATATTTACAAAGGAGGTATATAGACCAATATCGGATAGCGCCAGACCTGAACGTTCAGGTGACGAGGAGAGAGCTTATCGAAGATTCGGCGGGTGGCTCTAGGGACTGCACTCTACAGATAACAAAGAAAAACTAATTGTGAAGTTAGAACAAAGCGGTTATCACGCAGGTAGAAACATATAATGGGATTTGCTAGTTAAACAGGACCTAGTAAATACAGAATTTCAATTGGAAAGTAGGAATTAGCATTATGTGTGGAATTGTCGGAATGATTGGAAAAGAAAATGTCACGGAAAGTTTGATTCAAGGATTAACAAAATTGGAATATAGAGGTTATGATTCTGCTGGGATTTGTGTGAATGATCAAAGCCAACAGCCCCATGTAGTTAAGGCAGTTGGGGGCATTGCCGATTTAGCAGCAAAATTAACGCCAGAAATCGATGGAACAGTTGGTATTGGTCATACTCGTTGGGCCACTCATGGCGAACCAACTGTCGCCAATGCACATCCCCATGTTTCAAGCGATCAACGCTTTGCATTAGTGCATAATGGTGTCATTGAAAACTTTGAAGAATTAAAAGAACAATTTTTAAGTGGTGCTCACTTAATTGGTGATACAGATACTGAAATCGTCGTTCAATTAATTGCTCATTTTGCTGAAAATGGTTTTTCAACAAAAGATGCTTTTAAAGCGGCTTTAGCCGAAATTAAAGGTTCATACGCTTTTGCATTAATGGATAAAATGGACCCCAATACTATCTACGTAGCGAAAAATAAAAGCCCGTTACTTATCGGTCTAGGTGAAGGCTTTAATGTTATTTGTAGTGATGCGATGGCGATGATTAAAGAAACCAATCAATTTGTTGAGATTGTTGATGGTGAAATTGTAACTGTTACAGCGGACAAAGTAGTAATCGAAACGCCAGAAGGACAAGTAATCAACCGAGAACCTTTTGAAGCGCAATTAGATTTAAATGACATTGAAAAAGGAACATATCCGTTTTATATGCTCAAAGAAATTGATGAACAACCTGCAGTGATGCGCAAAATTGTTCAAGCGTATACTCAAGGTGAAAAAGTGACTTTTGATGAGGCGTTACTGGAAAAAATTAATCAATGTGACCGAATTTACATTATTGCTTGTGGGACAAGTTATAATGCAGGTTGGGTCGGAAAATCTTTAATTGAAACGATTGCCAGTATTCCTGTGGAAGTTCATTTATCAAGCGAATTTGGCTACAACATGCCTATTTTATCTGAAAAACCGTTCTTCATTTTCTTAAGTCAAAGTGGTGAAACGGCAGATAGTCGCCAAGTACTGGTACAGGTTAATGAATTAGGGCATCCATCACTTACATTAACAAATGTTGCTGGCTCAACATTATCACGTGAAGCGGACGATACCTTGTTATTACACGCAGGACCAGAAATTGCTGTCGCTTCCACCAAAGCTTATACTGCTCAAATCGCTGTCTTAGCTATTTTAGCAAAAGCAATTGGCGAAGAACGCCAAACATTAGCAGCCGTCTCATTTGATGTGGCTCACGAATTGAGCGTGGTAGCAGCTGTCATGGAAACCTTGATTGATGAAAAACAACAAATGAAAGCCTTGGTGGAAGATTATCTGACGTATACTCGAAATGCCTTCTATATTGGGCGAGGAGTCGACTATTATGTGTCGATGGAAGCGGCCTTGAAGTTGAAAGAAATTTCCTACATTCAAGCAGAAGGCTTTGCGGCAGGTGAATTGAAGCATGGAACGATTGCCTTAATTGAAGAAGGAACACCTGTGATTGGGATTGTGACAGATGCCAAAGTCGCAGCCCATACAAGAGGCAATTTAAAGGAAGTCGAAAGTCGTGGAGCAAGAAATATTGTGATTGCCTTGGAATCCTTGGCAAAACCACAGGACCAACTGATTATTCCGGATGTTCATCCGTTACTTTCTGCCTTAGTTAGCATTGTTCCAGGTCAATTATTAGCGTACTATGCAACCTTACAAAGAGGCTACGATGTTGATAAACCAAGGAACTTAGCCAAAAGTGTAACTGTTGAGTAAATCAAGAACCTGAGAGAAAGATGTTCAACGGGTTTTCATGAGTTTTAATATCTGAGACAAAAATCACTTTAGATTTTTGTCTCAGATATTTTTTATAAAAGAAAGATATTCAGTCAAAAATGAAAGATTCCAAAGAAATTCTTTTTTTCCGTTGAAAACTGTTTGCATTTTAGCAAAATTAGATATAATTAATAAGAACCGAAAAATAAGAATTAGCCAGTGAGGTAACTTTGTTTGAAAGAAAGCAAAAAGTAGGTTAAGCTGAAAAGTGCTAATTTATTTAACAAAAAAAGATTGTGAGTTGTTTGATATGGATCAGTTTAGTACATTAACTGAACAAGAATTTACTACCTTTGCAATGACACATCCTGCAGGTAACTTTTTAGAAACACCCGAAATGAAACATTTATTGGAACGACGTGGCTGGCATTGTGAATACGTTGGCGTCAAACGAGAAGGCCAACTAATTGCTGCGTGTATCCTAAGCAAGAAAAAAGTCAAAATTGGTTATGCTTTCGACATTGACGGCGGGATTTTGATGGATTATACAGATAAAAAATGTGTAGAAGCCTTTTTCACAGGCTTAAAAAAATATGTGAAAAAAAATGATGGCCTTTATTTAACCTTTACTCCCAATAAACAAATTTGTTTACGTGATTTTAATGGCGGTGAAGTTGAAAAGGTCAATCAAGAAACATTTGACTATTTCACATCAATTGGTTTTGAACACCAAGGGTTTGATGTGCACAATTTTGATGGCGCGCCACGTTGGCTGTTTGTCAAAGATATGGCTGGATTAACAGAAGAAGATCTTTGGAAATCTTATGGAAAAGATGCTAAATATGACATCAAGAAAACATGGGAATATGGAGTAACAACCCGAGAACTTCGTTACGAAGAGCTACCTCTGTTTAAGAAATTAACGGAAGAAACAAGTGCACGGCGTAATTTTGAAGATAAGGATTTAGCTTATTACCAAGCTGTTTATGAAGAGTTTGGCGAACGAGCGAAATTTATGGTGGCGGAACTAAACTTTGCTACTTATTTAGAAAATCTTCATGAGAAATTACGCAAATTACAAGAGACGCTCAACGAAGTCAATGAAGCGTTAATTGCCAATCCTAAAAGCCGTAAAAAAAATAACCAGAAACGTGAATTTGAAGATGAAGTTCGTACCGTGCGCAAACGGATTGACGAGGCTAAAGAAATGAAAACATCAGATGAACCTGAAATTTTAGCAGGCGCCTTATTCATTGTTCATCCACAAGAAGTGGTTTACTTGTTTAGTGGTACGTATGAAAAATATAAACAATACTATGCACCGTATTTAATTCAACATAAAATGTTAACTTACACAGTAGAAAATAACATTCCCAAATATAATTTTTATGGCGTTGACGGTGTCTTTGATGGAAGTGATGGGGTTCTTAAATTCAAACAATCCTTTGGCGGTCATGTCGAAGAATTAATGGGCAATTTCCACTGGAAAGCCAAACCGATGAAATATGCCTTATACCACGCATTAAAAACGATTAAAGAAAAAGTCTAAAATTAAAACCTAATCCTTAAAAGGAATGGACGAAGTGAGGCGTTTAAATGGAAAATCAAGTTGAGGTTATGACGTATGCACAGTTAAAAGAAATTATGCAGGCGTTAGAAGCAAACGAAGCGATTACAGAAGATACAAAAGTCTTTATTGATACAGGCTGGGATAGCGTGCAAGAAGTAGCACCAGATGCAGTCAGTATTGAAAAAGTTGCTAAATTTACAGTAGCAGATGTTTTAACAAACGAAAGTTTTGCTGGGTATAGTTTAGAAGAAAAGGCGGAGAAGATGAACGCTGAAGGCGACCTAGAAACGGCAATTATTATTCGTAATCTTTACTAAAAAAGTCCGTTTGAATAGTTAAAATCGAGGTCGGGACAGAAGTGTATAGCTCCGAGCAACGCGTAGTGTTGGTTCTGTTCCCGCTGGTTATCAGGTTTTGAGCCTGGAGCAAAAATCCAAAGTGATTTTTGTCCCAGGCTCATCTGCTTTAAATAAGAAATAAAGGAGGTTAGATATGAGTACCATTCATGAATTTCCAAAAAACTATGAACGTTTTATTGCACAAGGAGAAGAAGCACTTGTAGAACATAATCAGATCGCCGCTTTAGAAAATTTTCAACAAGCCTATCAGCTACAACAAACGCCGCCAGTAAACCAAAAAATTGTCCAATTATTGTTGGAAATGGGTGAAGCTGACGAAGCACTAGCATTGGCAGAAGCGTTCCAAGAGACTTATTTTGAGAACCTTGAAACAGCGGCAATTTATATGCAAATTTATAGTCAAAGTCGTCGCTTTATTGAAGGGTATATTTTATTGAAGCAATTACTTCAAACTAAAAAAATAACGCTAGCACAACAAAAAACGTTAGAACAGCAATTAATGCAAGTGGAAGAGGCGTATCAACAATTAGAAACGCAGCAAATTCAAGCAATTAAAAGGAACTTGTTAGTAAGCGATCAATTGCCCGTTTATCAACAATTAGCGAACATTAAAACCAGTTTATATTTGCCTAAACCAGTATTTGTGGAAGTCGCAAAAGATTTAGTTATGAACCAAGCACTTAGTTATTTTGCTCGGGAATGGTTCATTGAAGAATTAGCACTGTTGCAATTTTCAGAACCACTGACTTTTCTTTGGTATGACAATCAGCCTCAGACAGTCTTACTAGAAGGAAAAACTGGACCGTTAAATACGCCAATCTATTCCGAAATTTATACTGAACTTAGGAATCGTTTAGAAAATGATGATCCAATTATGCTGCAGCATTTGGAAGAAGAAATTCGGTTGCATCTTGCCTATTTGTATCCATTAGCAGAGAAGGTTATTTCAGATCCAACTATCTGGGTCTTGGGTTATTTGGCAACCTACTATCCTGAATATATTGAAAAAGAATTGACTGAAGCAAAAGGTCATCAAATCGATGCTGTTCAAAAAGTTCAACAGGCGATACGAACGGCTTTTACACAAATAATGCTTTAAAAAATGGCACGTCCTAAAAACGAGGACGTGCCATTTTTTCGGTTTCAGAAATTTGCTGAATCTGCTCTAATTGCTTTTCTTGACTGATTATTGCGGATAATAGAAAAAAGCAAGACAGAAATAAGTAAAAAGGATTCCTTGAATCAAGCAAATCACAACGAACAATGGCGTTGCTCCTGGAAAAGAATCAGAAATCCGTGTAATTAAAAATTCAACTAACCATAAAATCATTGAAAATAAAAATAATTTTTTCTGACGAGTTCTCATAGTCCGCAACAACCTTTCTGGTGATTTTCACTTCTCTATCATAACATAGAAAACGAGCTATTTTTTCTCAAAAATTTTGTTACTTCATAAGAAAAATGGGAAATAAACAAGTTTCAGGAAGTAATAAATGTACCCGAAAAGAATACTTAATCCATCTTAATCAAACCATACAGTCACGTTTATTGCAAAAGAAGTGTTTTTGGATGGAACAAATTATTTCATAAACACAAATATTTCTTTGTTGTTTGTATAAATGTCATAAAAGTGATTACTTACTACTTTTTGATTTTTAGACATATCCGTATCGGTCAGTGGTGCCATCTCTACTCCTAAATTCGATGAAGTATTGAACCAAACGTAATTAGGGAAGTATAGACCGTCATTTGGTGGCACAATTTTTGAAAGAATTGGGTAGTTTCGACTTGTATTAGCATAAACAGTTGAATTTTTGAAAAACGTATTTAAATAAACTTTTTTTCGTTCGTTTGTTACAACATTTTTTAAATCATCTGTTAAAACAGCTGCTTGGCGATTAAATGCTTCTTTTTGATAGTTTAATGTGGAAGAATACACCAAAACAAACGATAAAATATAATAAGATAACAAGCTGGCCACAAGTAACGAAGTTAGATAAATTGCTTTCACTTGTCGATTGTTAAATAAACTTAACATGCTGATTGTAACGAAAACAGCAAATCCGTAAATATAGCGAGGCGCATCACCTGCGATATTTCTTGAATAGACAATAAAAATACCAAAACTTAAGAGAGAAGCAAGTCCTAAATACAAGATACAATAAAGGAAACTTAGGCCTAAGTTGATTTTGCTATTTGCTAGATGACTAATAAAAAATAAAACAAGCAGTAGGAGCAGTAATAAAAGCCATAAACGATTACTTTGGTTCAATAGCTCTGAAAAATAATGGTAACTATTTTGATAAGCCACACTGGGAATATCATGCAAACTTGGTAAGGCCTGACTGCCCCCAATGTTGTTTGTTGCGGAAGGTACAAATTTTAACTCAATAAGGTAGCTGACTATAGAAAGTAGATAAGCGATAGCAGCAAGTGCGACTTTTTTACAAAGAGCAATGAAATTTTCTCCAGCAAGTAACTGCTTGAAAGTAAGGAATAAGACGATAACTATATAAATTCCTGACGAGGCTTGGTAAGTATTAAACATAACAAACAGTGAAAAGACAGAAACCAAGAAAAACGTAAAAGAATTACGCTGCCACCAATAAAAAGGAAGAAACGAACAAAAAATACTCAGTGCCATATAGGGACTATCAAACCTGAAACTAAGACATTGGAGGAACCAAGGATTGAGGCCAATTAAAGTAGCTACTAAAGAGGAACCCCAGCTAATTTTTTGGTCATTGATGATATAAATAGCCAGTATGCTTGTGAGAGATAAGATAAGACCTGTTAGAATAGGTGTGGTCAAGCCCAGATCTGTCAAATGACGACTTCCTTGAACAAACCATGAGAGAAATTCACTGCCCCAACGTGCGTAAGTCGTACCAAAATCTGTCATTCCAGCGACTTGGCGAGCATTATCATCTAAGTAAGGGAAATTGATAATGCCGATGGATAAAACTGCCACTTGATAAATTAAAATGATCAATAGAAGATAGGCTTTATTTTCAATACACCAATTCTTTAAATCAAATTTTTTTGATTCTGTAGGTAATTGTTTCATCATTGTACTCCACTCCAATAATTATTTAACAATTAAAATATACCATAACGAGTGGAATGAAGAAATTGCTTTTGTTATTTTCTCATCTTGACAGAACACTAAGGGTAGGCAAAACAAAAAAATCCCAACTCTTTATTAAAGAGTTGGGATTTTACCAAAAAGCCACCTGCCGGGCTTGAACCGGCGACCCCCACCTTACCATGGTGGTGCTCTACCAACTGAGCTAAGGCGGCACTTTCAAAGGCTAAACTAACTCGAGGATTGCAACGAAGTGAAACCCATAGAGTTCATTTTCAAAGGCTACACTGCGACGAGTAATCGTCAAAGTTCCTTTTGAAAAATCGTACAAATCTCGTGCACAAGAAATAGAATAACGTATAGACGAAAGTTTGTCAATTGCTCTTTCGTAAAAAAAGAAAAATGATTTTTTTCTAAGAAAAACTGTTGACAATCTCTTTTTTCTCTAGTAAAGTGTAAATCAACATCACAGATAACTATTCATTCGTTGAAGAGAAGAGTAAATTTTGATGACCTTCAAAAGAGAGTCCTGATTGGTGAAAAGGGACAAGGTTCAGAAAAGTTGAAGATGGCCTCTGAGAATAAATTGCTGATAAGTAAGCAATTTCGGCTAAGCACCCGTTACCATGTGCACCAAGTTAATAAAGACTTGGATAAGAGATGAGATATAAAGAATCAGTTATATTTCGAAAAAAGGTGGTACCGCGAATCATTCGCCCTTTACTAGCAAAACGCTAGTGAAGGGCTTTTTGCTGTGAATCACTACGACTGGCGCGAAGCGACAGAGTAGATGATGAACAGTACAAGGTGACCGAAGGGCAGGTTGTATCATTTACACGAAAGTGTTCCTACGATTCTCGCCACAGTCAAATCCTGTTGAGCACTACGACTGATGCATAGAGAGAGCAGCTATTATCTGCGATTACTCGATGCTTGAAGGGGTAGGAACTCTAGTCTGTTTGATTTTGAAAATAAACGAAAATCAGTTTAAAATGAATAGAAATAAAAAAGCAGTGATATAGTAAGTACAAGACTTGATTTGTCTAACAGAGAGCCTAGGTAGCTGAGAATAGGTGACAAAGACGTTTTGGAAAATGGCTATTGAGCAAGCGCTCCGAGTGTTAAACACAAGGCGGCGACGGGGGCTCCCGTTATCGAGCTAGGGTATCGAACATGTTGTTCCGTACTTGAAAAGGGAATTTGTGTGAGCAAATTCTGAACATGAGGTGGTAACACGCAAAAAAGCGTCCTCAACGATACAACTCGAGTTGTGTCGTTGAGGATGCTTTTTTCTTTTTTATGAAAAAATGCAGGTTGGTAAGAATGAAGGGGGATAAAGAATGATTGAACTAAAAAATATCAGTGTGACATTTCAACAAAAAAAACAAGAAATTCAGGCTGTCCAAGATGTTTCTTTGACGATTGATAAAGGGGATATCTACGGAATCGTTGGGTATTCCGGTGCTGGAAAAAGTACGTTAGTACGGGTAATTAATTTATTGCAACGACCAACAGCGGGCACCGTTATTATTAACAAAGAAAATATTTTAACTTTTTCTAAAAAGGAATTACGACAACAACGAAAAAAGATTGGAATGATTTTTCAACATTTTAATTTGATGAAAGAGCGGACCATATTTAGTAATATCGATTTTTCATTAAAATATTCTGGGCTAAGTAAAAGTGAACGGCGTCAAAAAATCAGCCATTTATTAGAGCTAGTTGGACTAAGTGAAAAACGGGACGCTTACCCCAGTCAACTATCAGGAGGGCAAAAACAGCGGGTTGCGATTGCCCGCGCTTTAGCAAATGATCCTGAAATTTTACTTTGTGATGAAGCGACGAGTGCGTTAGATCCAAAAACAACGGGACAGATTTTAGCCTTGTTAAAAAAGTTAAATCAAGAACTGAATTTGACGATTGTCTTAATCACCCATGAAATGCAAGTGGTTAAAGAAATTTGTAATAAAGTCGCGGTGATGGAAAATGGCTGCGTTGTCGAATCAAACGATATTGTTTCGATTTTTAGTCAACCCCAACAACCTTTAACCAAAGATTTTATTCGGACAGCAACTCATATTGACCAAGCATTAACCACGATTCTTGAACATCCTAAATTAGCTGATTTAGATAAAAATCAAGAATTAATTGAATTTTCTTATGTGGGAGATCAAACGAACGAGCCATTAATTGCACAATTGTATAGCCAATATCAGGTGTATACGAATATCCTTTATGGCAATGTCGAAATTGTTCAAAACGTTCCTATTGGCCATTTAATTGTGGTGCTTTCTGGCGATGAGGCCCAGCGTCAACAAGCCCTTGCTTATTTAGCGAAACAAGGCGTGCGAACCAATGTTTTGAAAACCTATCAGCAAACGAAGCAAAAGCAGAATTTACAGGTGATTTAAAAAAGGAGTGAACTGAGAATGTATCAATTATTTGAGAAATATTTTCCGAATGTTGTCCAATTAAAACAAGAGTTTCTTCAAAGTACATGGGAAACAGTATACATGGTTTTTTGGACAGCATTGATTGCTGGTGTGTTAGGAGTCTTGTTGGGTGTCGTGCTTGTTAGTACTGGGCCCAGTGGTGTTTTGAAAAATCCACCCCTGTATAGTGTCTTAGAAAAAATTATTAATGTTTGCCGCTCTATTCCTTTCATCATTATGCTCGCACTGATTCAACCATTAACACGAATTTTGGCAGGAACGACAATTGGTACAACCGCAGCGTTAGTCCCATTAGTTATTGGCGTAATCCCGTTCTTCGCGCGCCAAATTGAAAATGCGTTATTAGAAGTGGATCCTGGCGTTATCGAAGCGGCAGAAGCTATGGGGACGAGTCCCTTAGGGATTATTTTTCGGGTTTATCTAATTGAAGGGTTACCAAGTATTATTCGTGTTTCAGCAGTGACAATTATTAATTTAATTGGATTAACAGCCATGGCAGGAGCGATTGGGGCCGGTGGTCTGGGCAACTTAGCGATTACTCGAGGCTACAATCGGTTTCAAACCGATGTGACATTTATGGCCACGTTAATTATTTTAATTATGGTATTTATCAGTCAAGCCATTAGTAATCAATTAATCAAAAAAACATCACATTAGAAAAAAGGAGAAATGACAAATGAAAAAATTTAGTAAATTAATTGGACTTATTGGGGTATTAGCTTTTACGATTGCAGGTTGTGCATCGGGGGCTGCGAAGGATACTAAGACAGAAACCGTTAAACTAGGGGTTGTAGGAACAAAAAATGATGAATGGGAATCGGTCAAAGACCGTTTGAAAAAGAAAAATATTGATCTACAATTGGTAGAATTTACAGACTATACGCAACCCAATGCAGCATTAGCAGAAAAAGAAATTGATTTAAATGCCTTTCAGCATCAAATCTTTTTAGACAATTACAATAAAGAACATGGGACGAAATTAGTATCAATTGGCAATACAGTCAATGCACCATTGGGAATTTACGCTAATAAATTGAAAGATATTACGAAAATTAAAGACGGCGGAGAAATTGCTATTCCTAATGACCCAACGAATGGCGGGCGGGCGTTAATTTTATTACAAACTGCAGGACTGATAAAAGTTGATCCTGCGAAACAGCAACTACCGACTGTCAGTGATATTACTGAAAATAAACGCCAATTGAAAATAACTGAATTAGATGCTACGCAAACAGCGCGCGCTTTACAAGATGTCGATGCTTCAGTGATCAATAGCGGCATGGCTGTCGATGCTGGGTATACACCAGATAAAGATGCAATTTTCTTAGAACCTGTAAACGAAAAAGCGAAACCTTATGTGAACATTATCGTGGCCCGAGAAGAAGATCAAGAGAATAAACTTTATCAAAAAGTTGTAGAAGAATATCAACAAGAAGAAACGAAAAAGGTCATTGCAGAAACATCAAAAGGCGCCAATGTTCCAGCCTGGGAAACATTTGGTAAAAAATAAAGGAGGCATTTATAATGAGTACAACAACGATTCAAACAATCCAAGAAGCTATTGCTACAGAAAAGGAATGGATAATCCATTTAAGACGTCATTTTCATCAATATCCTGAAGCAAGTTTAAAAGAATATGAAACGATTAAGCGAATTAAAGAAGAACTACTAGCCTTAGCTATTCCTTTTGTAGAAGTAGGGGGAACGGGTGTTTTAGCAACCATTGAAGGAGGTCTTGGCGCTGGCAAAACGATTTTATTACGTGCAGATATTGATGCGTTGGAATTACCAGATGCAACAGGTACTGCCTATGCTTCTAAAAATCCAGGACTCAATCATGCTTGTGGACACGATGGTCATGCGGCAGCATTGCTAGGTGCAGCTAAAGTGCTCAAAAAACATCAGGATACCTTTTCAGGAACGATTAAACTGGCCTTCCAGCCAGCTGAAGAAATTGGTGCAGGCGCTCGACAATTTGTGGAAGGAAATTATTTAGAAGCAATCGACCAAGTGTTTGGGATTCATTTAGATTCTAGTGTGCCGGTCGGGAAATTAGTCGCTACCAAAGGCGCCACCAACGCCTCTTGTGATATTTTTAAAATTGAAGTCAGTGGTCAAAGTAGTCACGTCGCCCAACCACAGAATGGCCGAGATGCTGTTTTAGCAGCGGCCAGTATTGTTGTGGAATTACAAAAAATTGTAGCGCGCGAGATTGATCCTTTAGATTCTGTCGTAGTAGGAATTGGCGTTTTACAAGCAGGAACACGCTATAATATTGTAGCAAACCAGGCAACCATTGAAGGTACTGTTCGAACATTTAGTCAGGAAACGCGCCAATTTGTTTTACAACGAGTCGAAGAAATTGCTCATGAAATTGCCCAGTCTCATCGCACAGAAATTGCTGATTTTTCTGTTTATGCGGCAGCGAATCCATTAATTAATGAAGAACAAGCAACCAACCGTGCACAGCAGGTAGCCAGTGAAATTGTTGGTTTTGAAAATGTTGTGACCGATCATCCTAAAAGTTTAGGGGCGGATGATTTTGCTGATTACTTAGCGGTAATTCCTGGTATCTATGGACGGGTCGGTTCACGAAACCCTGAAAATCCTGCTACTCATTTTGGGCACCATCATGAACAATTTGATATTGATGAACGTGCCTTACTTTTAGCAGCAGAGTACCACGTACGCTATGCATTAAACTATTTGTCAGAATAATAGGGATAGGGAGCCGACAAAATGATTGTTTGTGGGCTCCTTTCGTTATAAACCAACGTGGCTTGCTTTCTTGTCATTCTATGGTAAAATACAAGCATAAGAAAGGTGATTCACATGTTTTTTGTTTTAACTGATAAATTAACAAGAAAAGTAGCTCCCGATAGTTTAAGAACAGATGAAGCACTGTTGTGGAGCCGAGCAATTAATTTCTTCATCGCTTGATAGGACATTTTTTGACTAGAAAAGCTAGTCTTATTTGAGTGTACGTACAAGCGGTTGTCGGGATTTCTGTCAGGATGGACGACGTGCAGACGTGGTTCTTTTTTTGTTGTCCCAAAATAATCAGTTAACAAGAAAGAAGTGACGAAAATGAGTATTTTAACTATTGAACATTTAACGCATCGATTTGGCGAAAAGGTCTTGTATGAAGAGGCTTCATTGCAAGTGAATAAAGGGGATCATTTAGGCTTAACTGGTCAAAATGGTGTCGGCAAATCCACCTTAATTAAAATTTTAACGGGGGAAGTATTGCCAGACGAAGGAACGATTCAGTGGCAAAAAAATTGCAAGATTGGGTACTTGGATCAGCACGTTTCTGTAGAACAATCACTAACGATGGTTGATTTTTTGAAACAAGCCTTTCAAGAACTTTTTGATAAAGAAGCGAAACTGACAAAACTTTATGAAGAATACAGTCAAACGGCTTCGGAAAAACTTTTAGAACAAGCAGGCAAGTTACAAACAGATTTAGATGAAAGTAATTTTTACCAAATCGACACGATTATTCAGGATTTAGCCAATGGGTTAGGACTACAAGCAATTGGTTTGGATAAAAAGTTAGGGGAGCTAAGCGGTGGTCAACGTTCAAAAGTGATTTTAGCAAAATTATTGTTAGAGGCCCCTGATGTGTTACTTTTAGATGAACCCACCAACTATTTAGATGATACACATATTCAATGGCTTGTTCGCTATCTGAATAATTTTGAAGGAAGCTTTCTATTAGTCTCCCATGATTATCAATTTTTAAATGAAGTGACGAATTGCATCGCAGATATTGAGTTTGGCAAATTAACCAAATATACTGGAAATGTAGAAAAATCTTTTGCACAAAAAGAGCAGAATAAACAAACCTATTTGAAACAGTATCAGGCCCAACAAGAAAAAATTGAAAAAATGGAAGCCTATATTCGTAAATACAAAGCTGGAAATCGAGCAACGATGGCTAAAAGTCGACAAAAACAATTGGACCGGTTGGAACGATTGACTCCGCCAGGTTCCTTGACTAAGCCAGCGATTGAATTTCCTTATCAAGGGTTAGTTGCAACGCAAGCACTAACGACCCAGAAGTTAGTTGTTGGCTATCGGGAACCTTTGTTAGAACCGTTAGATTTAATGGTTCATGTCGGTGAAAAAGTCGCATTGAAAGGTTTCAATGGGATTGGCAAATCAACATTAATTAAAACGTTGACGAAAGTGATTCCTTCATTAGATGGAGAATTTCATTATCCGCTGAATACAAAAATTGCTTATTTTACCCAAGACTTAGCGTGGCCTAATGAGCAGTTAACGCCGCTAGACTATTTATCAGATCGTTTTCCAGATACAACGATTAAAGAGCGAAGAAGTCATTTGGCTAGAGCAGGTTTACCAGATAAGTTAGCAATGCAGTCGTTAGCCCTGTTAAGTGGTGGTGAGCAAACAAAAGTAAAACTAGCGGAACTAATGATGCAAACTAGTAATTTGTTATTTTTAGATGAGCCAACCAATCATATTGATGAAGCGGCCAAAAAAAGTTTACAAGAAGCAATTCACGTTTACCCAGGAACGGTTTTTCTGGTTTCCCATGAAGCAGATTTTTATGAAGAAATTGTGGATCGAGTAATAGATATTGAGGAATTAGTTAAATAAAGAAGAAAGAACCAAGTTGAGGGGGAGTCAACTTGGTTCTTTCTTCTTTATTATTTATTTACTCATTAAGCCATCATGGATTTTTGTTAAATTCCAGTTCATCATGCTGTAGTACGTATCGCCTTCTGTTCCTTCTTTGGCAAGAGAGTCTGTGAAAAGTGTATCGTAAATTGGTCGTTTCACTTCTTTTGAGACCCGTTCCATACTACGTTTATCGACACTGGTTTCAACAAATAACACAGGTGCTTTTGATTTCTTAATGGTATCAATAATCGTGGTCATTTGTTCAGGTGTTCCTTGACTTTCTGTGTTAATTTCCCAAATATAAGCGGCATTTAAATCATAAGCTTTGGAGAAATATTTAAAGGCACCTTCACTTGTAACTAATAATTTTTTATCATCAGGAATATCAGCAAATTTAGCTTTGGCTTCCTCATGTAGTTTGCTAAGTTTTTCGGTATAATTTTTCGCGTTTTCTGTATAGAAATCTTTATTTTTTGGATCTTTTTCTACTAACACGTCACGAATGTTTTCTACATATTTAATGCCATTTTCAATGTCTAACCAAGCATGCGGATCTTCTGTTTGTTCTTGACCGGCACTTGTTAAATATTGTGGCGTAACATTTTTGCTTGTAGAAAAGTAATCTTTATTCTCAACTTTTTTGGCCGTTTTCATTAATTTGTTAAACCAGCCATTTCCGCCTGTTTCTAAGTTCAAGCCGTTAAAGAATAAAATGTCCGCTTCAGAAGCTTTCGCAATGTCTTCTGGTAACGGTTCATATTCGTGAGGGTCTGTCCCAATTGGCACAATACTATGCAGCTCAATTTTGTCTTGCCCAACATTTTTCACTAAATCAGATAGGATCGAGTTCGTTGTCACAATTGCTAATTTTTCTTTCTTTTCAGCGGCTTGATTCCCGCAAGCAGCTAACGTTAACCCTGCTAAAAGTGTTAAAAAAAATAAACTAAATTTTTTCATTCGTTGATTCCTCCATTTCTTTCTCACGGTTTACAAATACTAGGCCTTTCTTTGGTGAGAAAAAGAAAGCCAATAAAAAGAATAAGGCGGCGGTTAAAACAATCGTCGCACCAGAAGCTAAGTTATAAGAATAACTGAAGAATAGGCCAATCACTGAACTTAAAATCCCAAAAGTAGAGGCTAAGCCAATCATTGTCGGTAAGTGATTTGTTAATAGATAAGCTGTTGCCGCTGGTGTAATCAGCATGGCAATGACTAAAATAGTTCCGACGGTTTGCAAAGAAGAAACAGCGACTAGTGTTAGTAAAAACATCAATGCATAGTGGAAAAATTGAATATTTAAACCATAGGCCTGAGCCATTGTGGGATCAAAAGAAGTGAGTTGCAACTCTTTATAAAACAATGCCACAAAAATCAAAACAATCACGCCGACGACACAAGTAATTAAAATATCGGTATCTGCGACCGCTAATACATTTCCAAACAGAATATGATATAAATCGGTGGAACTTTTTGCAAAAGAGATAAAAATAATCCCTAAAGCAAAAAAAGAACTAAAGACAACACCAATGGCAGTATCATTTTTTAGTGGACTTTTTTGGGTAATAAAGCCGATCGATAATGCAGCTAGTAAGCCAAAAATAGAAGCGCCAAAAATATAATTGAAACCAAACATATAAGAAACAGCGACTCCTGGTAAAACGGCATGGGAAATCGCATCACCCATCAAAGACATCCCACGTAAAATAATGAATGAACCAATTACCCCTGAAATGAGTCCGACAATTACAGACGTCAAAAGGGCATTTTGTAAAAATTGATAACGGAATAAACCATCAATAAATGCAGCAATCATTTTGCAACCCCCTGTATTAATAAATCACCTAACAAATCACCGTATGCTTCTTGGAGCGTTTCTGCAGTAAATGTTTGTTCAACAGGACCCGCAGCAATTAGCCGGTTTTTCAAAACGATTAATTCATCAAAATAGTGGGACACTTTGTGCAAATCATGGTGAACAATGATAATCATTTTACCTTGATTTTTTAATGATTTGAGAATATCCATAATCACTTTTTCACTAGACATATCAATGCCGACGAAAGGTTCATCTAAAAAAATCACCTCAGCACCTTGGGCCAAAACACGGGCGATAAACACACGTTGTAATTGGCCACCAGAAAGTTCGCCAATCTGGTGTTGCGCATAGTCTTCTAATTGCACCATTTTTAATGCAGCCATGGCTGCTTGCTTTTCTTTCTTTCCTGGGCGTTTTAATAGTCCCAAGTTTGGATAGGTTCCTAGCAAGACCGTTTCAAAAACGCTAATGGGGAAACTAAGATCCAAGGCGCTACGTTGTTCTACATAGGCAATGGTTGTTTTTTGTTGGTCAATCGCTTGATTATTTAACAAAACATCACGTTCCTTTGTTTTAATCAAGCCTAATAGCCCTTTAATAAATGTTGACTTTCCAGCACCATTTGGTCCGATAATTCCAGTAATTTTACCGGAGGGAATAGTAACGTGGATATTATTTAAAGCGGTCCGTCCTTGATATTGAACGGTTAACGCTTGAACAGCTAAGTTAAAGCTTTTTCTCATGAAATTCCTCCTTTTTAGGTTTACCTTAAAATCATTATAAGGGATAGTTTAAAAAAATGCAAACAATTTTTAGGTGCACCTAAATACAAGCGCTTTTTTCACAAAGAAAACCGTTTCTTTCAATAAATTAAGGAGTATCCCATGATTTTTATGACAAAAAATGGTAGAATATGAATGAAAACGACTATTATTTTATATTGACGGAGGATATCATGACCGAAAACTATCAAGATGACACCTTACGCATCTTCAGTTTAAATGCAAATCGACCACTTGCTGAAAAAATCGCAGCATCAGTAGGAACAGAATTAGGAAAAAGCACCGTGCGCCAATTTAGTGATGGCGAAATTCAAATTAATATTGAAGAAAGTATTCGTGGCGATCATGTCTACATCATCCAAGCAACGAATGCCCCTGTAAATGATCATTTGATGGAATTGCTTATTTTAATTGATGCATTAAAACGTGCTAGCGCAAAAACAATTAATGTTATTTTGCCTTACTATGGTTATGCTCGCCAAGACCGCACAGCGAAACCAAGAGAACCCATTACTGCGAAATTAGTTGCTAATATGTTAGTAGAGGCAGGCGCAACACGTTTGTTAACATTAGACTTGCATACTGTTCAAGTCCAAGGATTTTTTGATATCCCAGTAGATAATTTATTTACAATGCCTTTGTTTGCTCATTATTATCGTCAACAAGCATTAGTAGGGGAAGAAATTGTGATTGTTTCGCCTAAAAACAGTGGCGTCCAACGCGCACGTAGTTTATCGGAGTACTTAGATGCGACCTTAGCAATTGTAGACCATGAAGAGATTGATGGGGTGCGCCAAGAAGGTTACGTTATTGGGAATGTCGCTGGAAAAAAATGTATTCTTGTTGATGACATTTTGAATACTGGTCAAACGTTAGCCACAGCGGCGGAAGTTTTAATGAAAAATGGTGCGCAAGAAGTATATGCTTGCGCCTCGCATGGTTTGTTATCAGAAGGCGCAAAAGCAACCTTAGAAAATGCGCCAATTAAGGAAATTAGTATTACTGACTCTGTTTATACGACAGCAGACCGCCAACCAGCAACCTTGAATATTATTTCTTGCGCTGAGTTAATGGGGGAAGCGTTACTTCGTATCCATGAAAATAAACCAATGAGTCCATTATTCCGTTTAGAACCAAAAGGAGAATAAGTGATTCCTTAAACTAGAAATAGGTCTAACAACTTTAATAGTGTTGGGCCTATTTTTCTTATCTCTTTTATAAATAGAAGAGAAAGTATTCTGATTTTGTGTTTTAAGCTTTTTATGCTAGAATAACGCCAGAACATAAGGAAAGGGACGAGTCATTTGGAACCCATTTATTTAGATCATGCGGCAACAACGCCGCTTCATCCAACGGTCATTCAAGCGATGACTGAAAATATGCAAACGACTTTTGGCAATCCATCAAGTATTCATCAGTTTGGACGAAAGGCACACGGTCTTCTGGAAGAAGTGCGTCAAACGATTGCCGAGAGCTTACAAGCCAAACCCCACGAAATTATTTTTAATAGTGGTGGCACAGAAGGGGATAACACAGCCATCTTGGCAGTTGCTTTTTCTCGTCAAAAGGAAGGAAAACATATTATTACTACGGCAATTGAACATCCCGCTGTGTTACGAACGATGGAATACTTAGAAACGTTAGGCTTTGAAGTGACTTACTTGCCTGTGAATGAAAATGGTCAGATTTCAATGGATCAATTCAAAAAGTCTTTACGCGAAGAAACGATCTTGGTTTCAATGATGTATGGCAATAATGAAATTGGAAATCGATTACCGATTGCTGAAGTTGGTGCAATTCTTAAAAATCATTCGGCGATTTTTCATACAGATGCCGTCCAAGCTTATGGAAGTGAAGTCATTTTACCTCATGAATTAGGGATCGACTTATTAAGTATTTCCGCTCATAAAATCAATGGTCCAAAAGGCGTAGGTTTTTTATTTAAAAGCGATGCAATCCAATTACCACCTCTTTTACATGGTGGGGAACAAGAAGAAAAACGACGTGCGGGCACGGAAAACTTAGCTGGAATTATTGGTATGGGTACTGCCGTTTCATTACTAACTTCTGCAGAAAAGCAAGCAAGAAAAACAGCCTATCAAAGTTTTCAAACGATTATTTTAAAAGCGTTAGAAGAAGCCAATATTGATTTTTCAATTAATGGTGAACCAACCAATCGTTTAGCGCATGTCTTAAATCTTCATTTAAAAGGAATTCCCAGTGATTTGCTCTTAATGCATTTGGACTTAAGAGGTATTGCGATTTCAACAGGCTCGGCTTGTACAGCGGGAACTGTGGATCCCTCACACGTGTTGACAGCGATGTATGGAGAAAATTCCTCAGCTATTAAAGAATCAATCCGGATTAGTTTTGGCTACGGGAACACACCAGAAGAAATTGCGACTTTTTCTGAAGTGCTAGTTGCAGTGATTCAACAATTGAAAAAATAATCTGATTGCGGCAGCTACAGGTTTTCGCTATAATGAAGATAACAATGAAAATAACGAGGTGGAACCCATGGCATTTACAACAACGGCTGCTGTTGAAGGCTCAACAGTTTTTTACAAAGTACATCCTAGTGCAAAACGCTATACATTAAAAGATAACGGCTTTACTGAAACAAAATCAGGGAACTTTCAATTGATTCGTTCCTTAGATCCAACGCCTCAGAGAAATGAAGGCTTCAAATTAAAAATTACGATCACTGCTGATCTAAAAGAGTTGAAAATGTCCATTACAACGGCAAATGGTTTAAAACCAATGAATATTTTCAAGAATGAACAACATGAAATGAGTAAAGAAAAATACTTCTTCTTAATGGATGGCTTAATTAGCCGTGGTGTATTAGAGAAAGTAGAATAATTTAGAGAAACCTGAAGAAACAAGTGAAAGTAGCTTGTTCCTTCAGGTTTTCTGTTTATTTGAAAGCAATAGCTTGTTGGCTGTGTCTTTGTTCCAAGTGTTTTCTCATTATACGCCCGGCTTGCTTTACTTATTTCAAAAAAATAGTATAATGAAAAGCACTGAAAAGTTACGACCTTCAAATCGTGGATGATTTCAGAATCTAATTGAAATGATGGTGATAAAATGGCAGATAACAGCAAAACGCGTGTCGTGGTAGGCATGAGTGGCGGTGTCGATTCATCTGTCACAGCGTTGCTTTTAAAAGAGCAAGGCTATGATGTAATTGGGATCTTTATGAAAAATTGGGACGATACAGACGAAAATGGTGTCTGTACCGCAACTGAGGATTATAAAGATGTCGCAAAAGTAGCGGATCAAATTGGGATTCCGTATTATTCGGTCAATTTTGAAAAAGAATATTGGGACCGTGTGTTTGAATATTTTTTAGCAGAATATCGGTTAGGACGGACACCAAATCCAGATGTCATGTGTAATAAAGAAATTAAATTTAAAGCATTCCTAGATTATGCTATGCAACTAGGCGCTGACTATGTTGCAACTGGCCACTATGCGCAAGTAGAAACGGATGAAAATGGCGTAGTGCATATGTTACGTGGAATTGACAATAATAAAGACCAAACTTATTTTTTAAGCCAATTATCACAAACCCAATTGGCAAAAACAATGTTTCCATTGGGTGGCATGGAAAAATCAGAAGTTCGTGCAATTGCTGAACGTGCTGGATTAGCCACAGCCAAGAAAAAAGACTCAACGGGCGTTTGTTTTATTGGTGAAAAGAATTTCAAAGAATTTTTGAGTAATTATTTACCAGCTAAAAAAGGCAACATGGTGACAGAAGATGGCGAAATCAAAGGACAACATGATGGTCTGATGTATTATACTATCGGTCAACGCCAAGGCTTAGGAATTGGTGGCGGCGGTAAAACACAAGAACCATGGTTTGTAATTGGGAAAGATTTAACTACCAATACATTATATGTGGGACAAGGATTTCACCATGAAAAACTATATGCAACACATTTAGAAGCTAGTGAGGTTCATTTTACTGTTGATACGCCAATGCCAAAAGAGTTTGACTGTACGGCTAAATTCCGTTATCGTCAAGCAGATATCCCAGTGCATGTTTCCTTATCTGAAGATGGCACAAAAGCAACCGTTACGTTTAAGGAACCAGCGCGCGCAGTCACTCCAGGTCAAGCTGTTGTTTTTTATGATGGAATGGAATGCTTAGGGGGCGGCTTAATTGATCGCGCCTACCAAGATGAAAAAGAACTACAATACGTCTAAAAAGTTTCACGAGTTGTGAAACAAAAAGGATGAAGTTAACCAAAAGAAAAGCGGATATGCTGGTCATAAAACCAGTAAATATCCGCTTTTCTTTTTTGTTTTATAGGCCTATTTTTTTTAAAATAAGAAAAAGAGAAAAATTAAAAATTCAAATTGTGGATAACTTTTCTGTGTATAACTTAGTCATCATTTTTCTCTTTTTTTTAATTCGGCGGTGCTTCGACGAACCCATAGAAGGTTAAGGAGAACCAGACAAGAAGTGGAAATAAAGACTCCACGATAACCGAAAGCGGCAGATACGCTTGAACCAATCATAGGACCAATCACATTTCCTGTCGCTTGGAAAGATTGATTGTAACTGAAAATACGACCTGCAGCGTCACTTGGGGAATAACGAGTGATCAACGTTTGAACAGCTGGTAGTAAACAGGCATCGGAAATCCCAACTAAGAAACGAAGCATGGCAAGCTGCCAGACATTTTGAACAAAGGCCATTGGTAGGTAAACGAAAATGGCTAAAATTAAGCCAATTGTCAAGATGCGTTCACTGCCAATACGATCGCCTAACCGGCCGAAACGAGGGGCGGCTATTAACGTTGCAATCCCTGGAATAGAAGCAATGACTCCGCTAATTAAGGTGACATTTCCGTGACCACCCAACAATTGTTGAATATATAAACTGATGATGGGACTAATTGAATTATTGGAAGCTTGAATGATTAATGTCGTAATAAACATTCCAAGAATCACGTGGGGATGTTCTAGTTTTTTTAAAATTTGTTTCCCAGATGCGGCTTGATTTTTTTCAATTGGCACAAACTCTTCATGGACAAAGACGAGACTCAAAACAAAAACGAGTAATAAAATCGTACCAGTAATGAAAAAGGTTGGCCGATAACCGAAAATAGACGCAGTGACACCGCCCAAAAGAGGACCAAGCAACGTGCCGGTAACAGAACCAGTGGCTAAAGTACCAAGCACTTGACCGCTTTTTTCCTTAGGTGTGCCTGTAGCAACTAACGCAGTTGCATTACTGATATAACCGGAAAAAACACCTTGTAATAAGCGCAAGCCAATCAATTGATAAACACTTGTGACTGCGCCCATTAAACTAATGACGATAGCCATCCCTAATGAAGCACGTAATAACATTAACTTGCGTCCTTTTCGGTCGGCTAAACGGCCCCACCAAGGTGAAACAATGGTCGTGACTAAAAAAGTGGAAGAGAACGTGATTCCGCTCCAAAAATTCAATTGTTGGTGGGTAAAAGTACCTAATGTGTTGATATAAAGAGGCATAAATGGCATCACTAAGCTAAAGCCAATACCAGCCATAAATGTGCCAAACCATAAAACGAGCAGATTTTTTTCCCAAGGTTGTCTTGGACGGAAAATTTTACTTTTAATTAATTCATACATTCTATTTCCTCACTTTCTAGTAAAGAAATTCAAATTTGGCTTTGGCGAGTAGTTGATCATTCAATGCTTGATGCAATTCATTCGCAAAAAAGCCTTCTTTTAAATTTAGTGGATTTTTTGTAGCGTACACATATAACGTATAGGTGTGCACACCAGAGCGAGGGCTTAACCCCAGATAACGTTCGGTTAACTCAGGTAACGTTTCAGTGGCAAGCGCAGGAATCATCTGTTTCCCCAAAGGAGAAGCAAGACTATTTTTTCCTTGAATGGTAGGCTTGAGTGCTGTTCGACTAAAGTCTTCAGGAATCTCATTGGTTACAGGAACATTGGCAGCTAACCAATGAATAAAAGGGAAACCGATTAGAGGAATCGTGTCATAATCAATTAATTCCCAGGATAAATAACGGGCTTCTTTAGGAATGGCCGCTAAAGAAATAGGAAAAGATAAAATAGGACGTTCGTGTAATAAAAATTCTGCACTGGTTCGTTTGCCATAACGATCGGCCAAATGAGAACGGTTGGTAATATGCATGCCAAACAGCCTTCTTTCAAAAATGATGTTTACAAATTATTATTATAAACTATAATTTATAGTTTAAAAAGAGTCAATAGATATGATAAACTAATAATTGTCCAAAATTTAAGAATTGGAGGCGTCAGAAAGATGGCAAAAAAACGGAATTTAACGAAAGCCAAAATCCTTGAAAGTGCCCGCAATCTAGCGGAAGAATTGGGCGTTCAACAATTAACCTTTCAAAATTTAGCCGTTGATTTAGGCATCAAGTATCCTTCACTCTATAATCACTTTAAAAATATTGCTGAAGTAAAAAATGCTCTAGTGGACTTGTTAATTCAAGAATTAAATGATGCATTGCGAAGAGCCTTAGTGGGTAAGAGTGGCGCAGAAGCAATTCGGATATATGCTGAAACGTACCAACAATTTGCTTTTGAAAATTCTGCAGTCTATGAATTACTTATCAGTGTGCCGAAAACGCAAAACCAACAATTAATTGAAGGCATCCATGAAACCAATCAAATTATCTTACAACTTTTAGCTTTTTATCCATTTAATAATGAAGAACGACTGCATAAAAGTCGAGAATTACGTAGCTTAATCCATGGTTATATTACCTTACGTTTTTTAGGTTATTTTCAACGCGAAGAAGCCACGCCGGAAGAAAGTTATCGTCGCATGATTGAAGATTTTATTGCTTCTTTAGAAGTGGCAGGATAAAATAAATTTCAAAAATTTCTCAGTCCGAAACCAAATCCTTGCAACTTTTTCAGAAAGTGACTATGATACCTACAGTAGCAAAAAAAGGAGCGGTTCAATGTATCAAGTAATTACAATGTATGGCGACAATGAACCTTGGTGGTTTTTTGATGATTGGCAAGAGGACATTGTTCAAGAAAAAACCTTCGATAACTTGACCGATGCAGAGACATATTATGTGGAAGTTTGGCAAAAACTTTCTCAGAATTATACATACGTCAACACAAAGCCTAATTATTTAACGGCTTTCTGGAATGATGGGGAAGAACGCTGGTGTGAAGAATGCGATGAAGATTTACAACAATACTTCGGTTTAGCATTACTAGAAAATCATCATGCGGTTACTTTTGAAAATAAAGCTGAGTTTACCACAATATCCAATCATTTTGGCAAAACAAAATTCTGCAAACGGAAAGTTATTTGAAACGCATGAGTTTAAAGAAAAACCTCAGGGAATTTTCTTTAAACTCTTTTTCTATTCTCGGAATTTAGAGAAAATCGAACCAATATTTGGTATAATACGAAAAGATAGCACTCAAAAAGGAGCGAAACTAGTGGTTGCAAAACAATTAATTATTGCTGAAAAACCTAGCGTAGCAAAAGATTTAAGCCGCGTTTTAGGAGCAAATCAAAAAAATAAGAATTATTATGAAGGACCCAACGTGATTGTCACCTGGGCTTTAGGCCATCTCTTAGGACTAAAAATGCCAGAAGATTTAAACAAAGAATGGCAAACGTGGCAAATGGAAACTTTACCGATGATTCCTAAGAATTTAGGGATTAAACCGTTACCGAAAACGGGACATCAATTAAAAGCGATTAAACAATTAGCCAATCGTAAAGATGTTTCTGAAGCCGTGATTGCCACTGATGCTGGTCGTGAAGGTGAATTAGTGGCCCGCTGGATTTTAGAATATGTCCGTTTTAACAAACCAGTCAAACGCTTATGGATTTCATCTCAAACAGACAAAGCCATTAAAGACGGGTTTAAGAAAATTCGCCCAGCGAAAGACTACGATAATTTGTATTACTCTGCCTTGGCGCGCGCAAAAGCTGACTGGTTAGTGGGGCTAAACGTCACACGGGCCTTGACAGTGAAATATCAAGATAACTTATCCGCAGGTCGTGTTCAAACACCAACTTTAGCAATGGTGCGCCAACAAGAAAAAACGATTGAACAATTTAAGCCTCAAACTTATTTTACTATCTCGTTAACTGTTGAATCAGAAAAAGCAAAGATGACCCAAAAAAATCCATACGCTTTAAAAGAACGGCAGGAAGCAGAACAATTAGTCAAAGAACTCTCAAAACAAAAGGGCTTAGTTACCGATATTCAAGAAAAAGTTAAAACAGAAAATGCGCCGTTACCATATGATTTAACCGAAATCCAGCGTGAAGCCAACCAGCGATTCCAATTTTCTGCAAAGAAAACGTTGTCTCTTGTACAAAGTTTATACGAAACCCATAAAATTGTTTCCTATCCTCGAACTGACAGCAAATATCTAACAACGGATATGAAAGGAACGATGAAAGAACGACTTCAAGCCATTGCTGATTTTTCACCAGAAGTGAAAGGCTACCTTAAAAATGGGGCCGTTGTTAAACAACAAAAAGTTTTCCAAAATGCAAAAGTCACAGATCACCATGGGTTGATTCCAACTGAACAACGTCCTCGTTATGAAAAGCTAAGTAATGATGAACAAAAAATCTATCAAATGATTGTTCAACGATTCTTAGGTTTGTTTGCTGAGCCAAATCAAACCAAACAAACAAAAGTTACAGTCGCTTTTGGAAAAGAAACATTTGTCTTTCATCAAAATAAAGTAGTTGTTGCTGGCTGGAAAACAACAGCCGAACAGCCGCTGTCCATTGTCCAATGGCAAAAAGGCATGACCGTTGCGCCAAACTTTACCATTAACAAAGAATTAACGTCGCCGCCAAAACCATTAACCGAAGGAACGTTGTTAGGAAAAATGGAGAAACACAGTTTAGGCACACCGGCAACGCGAGCTGAAATCATTGAAAAACTGATTAAATCAGAATTGATGGAACGAACCAATAGCGGTTTAAGTGTCTCTGCCAAAGGAAAGCAACTATTAGACTTGGTGAATCCATCACTTGTGACACCTGAACTAACGGAAAAATGGGAAAAGTCGCTCGAAGCAATCTCTTCGGGTCAACAAAAGAGTCAACTTTTCTTAAAGGATATTGAAGAGGATACGAAAAAATTAGTCCGTGAAATTAAACAAAGCGAGAAAAAATATCAAGATTTTTCCATTACGCAAAAAAAATGTCCAGATTGTGGCTCAAACTTACGGGAAAAAAATACGAAAGATGGGAAGATTTACGTTTGTACAAACCAAGAATGTTCTTATCGTCGGCGAAAAGATCCTAAAGTATCCAATCACCGTTGCCCACAATGCCATAAAAAAATGGTCATCATAGAAGGAAAAAATGGTCGTTCTTTCAAATGTAAATTCTGTTCGATTACTGAAAAAATTCCCGATAAAAAAGAACGAAAACAAAAAATGACTAAACATGAAGAACGTCGTTTGATGAAAAAATATTCACAACCAGACGAACCAGAAGAAAGTGCTTTAGCGCAGGCCTTAAAAGCCGCTATGAATCAAGAGTAGCGACTTGACGAATGTTGGCTCTAAATAATCAAGTCATCCTTGTTGGTCTTTAGTAAACTTTCAAATAGAAAGAGAGGGACACGGATGCTCGCAAATTTAAATCAAGCAATGGATTATATTGAAGAACATTTAACGGAAGAAGTATCCTTCGATGAATTGGCGAAAAAGACAGGGATTTCTGTTTACCATTTTAAACGAACTTTTTCGTTTATTACGGGGATGAGTCTGGCTGAGTATATTAAAAAGAGACGTTTGGCGGAAGCAAATTTAGCATTACTTGCTGGTGAAAAAGTGACAGATGTAGCTTTTAAATATGGTTATCAAAGTATTGAAGGATTCTCAAGAGCTTTTCGCGATTGGTCAGGACAAGCCCCTTCTGAAGTAATGAAAACACAAATCCAAAAAACGTTTCCTAAATTCTCTTTCTATATTGATATTAAAGGAGGACAATCAATGGATGTTAAATTGATTGAAAAACCAGCGTTTCAAATAGTCGGAGTTAGTCAGAAGGTTCCCTTGCAGTATCAAGGGGAAAATCAAGCAATCATGGAATTAGCACAGCGCATTACACCACAACAACGAGCGGAAATGCATACATTTGATGACATATATCCTCATCAAGTAGTAAATGCTTCTTTTGACTTTCAAGAGGGACGAACAACAGAAGGTGGAGAAATGACACACATGATTGGCTTTGCCACTTCGCAAGAAAATACCTATGAAGATTTGGAGCAACTAAGCGTACCTGCTCATACATGGGCGGTTTTTCCAAATGAAGGTCCTTTCCCACAAACTTTACAAGAAACCTGGGCAAGGATATTCTCTGAATGGTTGCCTTCATCTGGTTACCAAGTCGTTGCAGCACCAGAAATTTCGTTTACGCAATATCAAGGACCAGCAGAAGCTAAGTATAGTGAAATCTGGCTCGCTGTTACAGCTACTAAATAAAGAAAACCCACCATTGAAAAATGGTGGGTTTTTCCGCCAAGAAGGAGAAAGTTTGGTATAATAAACGTGAAGAAAAAAATCAGACCTTCTAAACTGAAATCTAGCTATGGATAAGTGATGCGAATACGGAATCATGGAGAAAAAATAATTCTCCGAGGTTTTAGAGTCATGTTGTTTAGAATGGTACCAAAACCGCCACTATAATCGGTATAGACACCTTTATGTTTTAGAGTCATGTTGTTTAGAATGGTACCAAAACGGACTACGCCATCGTAGCAACCTCGTCCGAGTTTTAGAGTCATGTTGTTTAGAATGGTACCAAAACGAATACGGAGCCTTTAGAGATGCAGTTCTAGTTTTAGAGTCATGTTGTTTAGAATGGTACCAAAACTGGGTTGACTAAAGAGCCGTCAAAAGTTTTGTTTTAGAGTCATGTTGTTTAGAATGGTACCAAAACTCAAGAAATTGCATTAAGTTCAAAAAATTTGTTTTAGAGCCATGTTGTTAAAAAACAAACTATCACCACAAGCAATCCGTAATTTTCATCACAAGATTAGAATTTTTATCATCAAAGACGAGCTGCTTCGATTTTCGAAAACTAATCAAGTGATAAGTCAAAATGTTGATAGATTGAGATTAGTTCTTCCTTTTTTTAGGAAGGGCTTTTTTTATTGATAGAAGAAAGGGAAGAAATCTTGGGAGCACCTAAAAAAATTGTGAGAAATGCTTCTGTATTGTTTGGTTTCTGCCTCAGAAAGTTGTATACTTAGATTGGAATTATTCTATATTACATGCATTTTCACACTTTTTGGAAAAGTTCACTTGAATTTTCTTTTAGTTTCGTAGATAAAAGGAGTCATCACTAATGGAAATGAACAATTCAGGTAAGCTTGTTTCTTTGTGTGGAGGCAAATCAGGGAGGAAATAATATGTTTGATATTGTAACATTGGCGAGAATCCAATTTGCGATGACAACAGTTTTCCACTTTTTCTTCGTACCGTTTTCAATAGGATTAGCACTTGTTGTAGCAATTATGGAAACAATGTACGTTGTGAAAAAAGAGGAACGTTATCGTAAAATGGCCAAGTTTTGGGGAAATATATTCCTATTAAGCTTCGCTGTTGGGGTTGTAACCGGGATTATTCAAGAATTTCAGTTTGGGATGAACTGGTCTGATTATTCTCGATTCGTCGGAGATATTTTTGGGGCACCGTTGGCGGTAGAAGCGCTCTTAGCTTTCTTCTTAGAGTCAACATTCTTAGGTTTATGGATCTTCACTTGGGATAAAATGAATCCGAAAGTTCACGTAACGTTTATCTGGTTAGTCGTATTCGGTTCAATGATGTCTGCTTTCTGGATTCTAGTTGCCAATAGTTTTATGCAACATCCAGTAGGTTATGTCATCAATAATGGCCGTGCTGAAATGGTGGACTTTGTAGCTGTCATCAGCAATCCAAAAGTTTGGTATGAATTTTCACACGTTATCATGGGCGCCTTTACATTGGGCGGCATGGCAGTAGCTGGTATGGCTGCTTTCCAATTGTTGAAAAAACGGGATATTTCATTCCACAAAGCATCTATGCGCATTGGCTTATGGGTTACTTTGTTCGGTTCAATCGGCGTTTTATTAGCTGGCGACTTGCAAATGAAAGCTCTAATTGAAGGACAACCAATGAAATTTGCGGCGATGGAGGGGGCCTATGAAGACTCTGATGATCCTGCTGCTTGGACATTGATTGCTTGGGCAGATGAACGAGAACATAAACAAGTTTTTGGTATCGATATTCCGTATATGCTAAGTATTTTATCGTATAATAAATTATCAGGTTCGGTTGATGGGATGGATACAGTCAACAAGCGCTTGGTAGAAAAATATGGGGATGATAAAAATTATTATCCACCAGTTAACACTTTATTCTGGAGCTTCCGTATCATGGCTGGTTTTGGTGCCTTAATGTTATTGGTTGCTGCCTTAGGACTATTCTTTACAAGGAAGAAAAAACCATCGCTGTACGAGAAGAAATGGATGCTGTGGATTGTTGCTTTATGTACGTTCGCACCATTCCTTGCCAATACAACAGGTTGGTTAGTCACTGAATTAGGTCGTTATCCGTGGACTGTCTATGGATTATTTACGATTGAACAAAGTGTTTCGCCAAATGTATCGGTTGCTTCATTAATTACGTCAAATGTCATTTATTTCTTATTATTTGCTGGTTTAGGTAGTGTCATGGTTTACTTGGTTATTTTAGAATTACGTAAAGGACCAGACTATGAAGCGAAAAAATTAGCGAAAGAAAATGAACCAGCGTTGGATCCATTTGATAAGGGGGTATTTGGCGAATGAGTACACTACAATTATTATGGTTTGTCCTTATCGGCGTCTTGTTCTCAGGTTTCTTCTTCTTAGAAGGATTTGACTTTGGTGTTGGAATGGCCGTTCAAACGTTGGCACACAATGACGACGAAAAAGATCAAGTCGTTGCAACAATTGGACCTGTTTGGGACGGAAACGAAGTTTGGCTATTAACAGCGGGCGGCGCAATGTTTGCCTCTTTCCCATATTGGTATGCTTCATTATTTAGTGGCTACTATTTAATTCTATTTACGATTTTATTTGGCTTAATTATTCGCGGAGTTTCCTTTGAATTCCGCCATAACATGCCGGAAGGTAAACGTCGTCGGATGTGGAACTGGACACTATCAATTGGTAGTTTCCTTGTACCGTTCTTCTTTGGTATTTTGTTTATCAGCTTAGTCCAAGGGATGCCTTTAGATGCAAACGGCAATATG
>NZ_JAHLRI010000179.1:0-455 GCF_018919685.1 Enterococcus sp. S183_ASV_20 | reverse complement strand
AAATAGTTACTATTGCAAACTCGGTATTCTTCGATTAATTGTTCAAGCTCTTTTAAGTTTTTTGCTCTGGCTTTAACAGATAACGTGGCTTTGTGTCCGATTTTATTTAATTCTCTAACGTCTACATAAAATGGTGTTTTAAAAAACAATTCTTCTAGCATTCGCAAGTCTGCTTCGCTGTCACAGTCAAAAGACAAATCTTCGTTTGTAACAACGTAAGTTCCATTTGACCAAATTTCTATACACAAACTGTCATCAACGGTATCGTTGTACTTATTTTCATATAGTTCATAAGATTTTAGAATTATGTTTCTGTATTTATCTGCAATGCCCTCACTAAAATCTTCGACCGTTCCTAAAGTTTTTAAAAAAGATTCTGTATTTTTTATTCTTTCGTTCTTAGCTATTTCTAGTTTGTCACCGCAACTCATAGTATTCGTTCTCCTTTATCCTTC
>NZ_JAHLRI010000178.1:0-475 GCF_018919685.1 Enterococcus sp. S183_ASV_20 | reverse complement strand
CTTATTCTCAGTTAGCCAATGCCAAACAATGGCGCTTTTATAAAGAAGCTCTGACTCGTGCTCAATCTGTTTTGGTTAATTATCAGTTAAAGCTTCCTGTTGCAGACTTTTGGGGTGAAGGAAAAACCACTGCTTCAGACGGAATGCGCGTCCCAGTGGGCGTCTCAGCTCTAAAATCCGATGTTAATCCACATTACAAAAGTATGGAAAAAGGAGCTACAATGATTCGATCAATAAATGATAGGCATACGACTCATCATATCGAGGTTGCTTCAACTAATACAAGGGAAGCTACTCATACCCTTGATGGCCTACTTTATCATGAAACAGATCTAGATATTGAGGAACATTTTACTGATACAAATGGGTATTCTGATCAGGTGTTTGGAATGACCGCATTACTAGGCTTTGATTTTGAACCTCGCATCAGAAATATAAAAAAATCACAATTATTTTCTATCAAATCACCTTCCTA
>NZ_JAHLRI010000177.1:0-486 GCF_018919685.1 Enterococcus sp. S183_ASV_20 | reverse complement strand
AATTGATAGCTTACCTTTACTTGGACGGCCCCCTTTTTTTCCTCGGACTCTGGCTGCCTTAAGACCAGAGTTAGTTCGTTCAATAATAATATCCCGTTCCAGTTCTGCTAAACTAGCCATAACTCGGAAAAAGAATCTTCCCATAGACGTTGAAGTATCTACGTTATCTTGAATAGATATAAAATTGACACTAAGTTCTTCAAATAATTCAGAAAGTTCAATCAAATGTTTAGTTGATCGTGAAATTCGATCTAACTTGTAAATGACAACAGAATCTCCTTCACGTAGTAGGTTGATCATTTCTTCTAATTGCGGTCGGTCTTTTTTCGCACCAGTTACTTTTTCTTGAAATAATTTATCAATTCCATAATGAGTAAGTGCATCAATTTGTAAACTAAGATTTTGATCATCCGTACTCACTCGAGCATAGCCAAAAATCATAAAAAAACCTCCTTAATTTTATAATTTAAATGTACCATAACTCAT
>NZ_JAHLRI010000176.1:0-501 GCF_018919685.1 Enterococcus sp. S183_ASV_20 | reverse complement strand
CGAATAGGCTCACATAGTGAATTATTTCGATGAATCGGAAAGATATTACAAATCAATAAAAAACACTACTAAACGACCAGACGAATAGTAGTGTTTTTTGATTATGCGATTGTACTAAGCAATTTTAACACAATAAAAAATAATCATGCAAGACTAGGGCGCAACAATCTATATAGACGTGCGCCTTTTTTAGTTCGGGAAAAGGGAATGAATCCGTTGTTCCGCGGCGGTGCGGTAGCCCTTGCTCCAAAACCAACGGATTAACTGCTGCACTCAACACGAGTCAATTAAACGTTCTCTACCCATTCGTTCCGATTGGGGAACGTTTCCTTTTCCTACTCGTTCCTCGCTTAACGGAAAAGTCCATTGACACGAGTTGTTCCTTGTGGGATCACAAGGAAGCGTTCCGCAGTGATTAACATTTCTAGTAGGTATTTCATACCTACTAGAAAACAAAGTCAAGGGCGTTCCGGTCAAAAATCCCTTTTCTGATGTCAGAAC
>NZ_JAHLRI010000175.1:0-511 GCF_018919685.1 Enterococcus sp. S183_ASV_20 | reverse complement strand
ACGTATTACCGCGGCTGCTGGCACGTAGTTAGCCGTGGCTTTCTGGTTAGATACCGTCAGGGGACGTTCAGTTACTAACGTCCTTGTTCTTCTCTAACAACAGAGTTTTACGATCCGAAAACCTTCTTCACTCACGCGGCGTTGCTCGGTCAGACTTTCGTCCATTGCCGAAGATTCCCTACTGCTGCCTCCCGTAGGAGTCTGGGCCGTGTCTCAGTCCCAGTGTGGCCGATCACCCTCTCAGGTCGGCTATGCATCGTGGCCTTGGTGAGCCGTTACCTCACCAACTAGCTAATGCACCGCGGGTCCATCCATCAGCGACACCCGAAAGCGCCTTTCACTCTTATGCCATGCGGCATAAACTGTTATGCGGTATTAGCACCTGTTTCCAAGTGTTATCCCCCTCTGATGGGTAGGTTACCCACGTGTTACTCACCCGTCCGCCACTCCTCTTTCCAATTGAGTGCAAGCACTCGGGAGGAAAGAAGCGTTCGACTTGCATGTATTAGGC
>NZ_JAHLRI010000173.1:0-527 GCF_018919685.1 Enterococcus sp. S183_ASV_20 | reverse complement strand
GTTTATAGTAGCTCATTGCGCTTCCACCAGATTTAAGAAAACGATAGACCTTATAAATAGTTTGTCGAGAACGTTGTAACAGATTGGCTACTTTTGAAACAGATGGTGATTGATTGAAATAAGCTTCTATCATTACGAGTTCAGTTGGTGTAAGATGGTTATAGGTCATTTGTACTCACTCCTTATAATTCTTTCGTCGGAACTATTTTGAGTGTAGCACAAATGACTTTTTTTAGTTGTCTAGCTTAATTTTACAATCGGCGAATTAAAAAAGTAACAAAATCCTTAATGAAAGCGTTGACTTTTTGTTTGAATAGTATTATTATGAGTTAAACGAAAGTTAAAAGAAAATTAAACGAAAATAAAACGAAATAAAATGAAATTGTAGAGGTTGGAGATATGGAAAATTTAGATCGATTGAAGGATATAGTAAATTTTATAAATAAAAAGAAGCGTATTACAACAAAAGAACTTTCTGAAAAGTTTGGTGTCACAGAACAAACTGTAAGAAGCGATTTGGCTTTATT
>NZ_JAHLRI010000172.1:0-538 GCF_018919685.1 Enterococcus sp. S183_ASV_20 | reverse complement strand
TGCTCTTGAAATTCTCTTATCAACTGTCGAATAAAATTGAAGCTGTAAATCTAAAATTATTTCCCGATCCTTTAAATAGTCCTCAAACGTGTCTGGAATAGTTTCTGAATCAATACAAGCAGATAAATCAACTAAGTAATCATCAATATTTCGATGGATCATACTTCCTTCAACTGAAATATCTCCTGATCGAATATTGTTCTTTAGCTCGGTGAAAGCTACTAACTCATAGTAAGACCGATCTATTTTCCCCTCTTCTGGCCGAACAAGGCTTTTCCATTTTTTACTCACAAAATCAGTAGAAGTATCTGCCGGTATTTTTCTTTTACCACTATTGTGTAAATCAGTTAGTTGAGTTAGGGCCATGAGGACTGGATTTGCTGCCGGAGTTGCTTTGAACGAAAGGGTCCTCAATAACATTGGCGTGTATCTTCGGAGGTAATTAGCTTTATTTCGAACCATTTCTAAATAGCCATGATTTTTATTACCTGTAATTTTTTTAGCTTCTTCTCCATCTTGTACTAAATCTTCCCAAGGC
>NZ_JAHLRI010000171.1:0-548 GCF_018919685.1 Enterococcus sp. S183_ASV_20 | reverse complement strand
ATTCGAACCCTTGCACGGTTTTACCCGCCTGACGGTTTTCAAGACCGTTCCCTTCAGCCGGACTTGGGTAATCCTCCATGATAAAAATAAAACTATAAACAACGTCACAATGGACCTTGTAGGACTCGAACCTACGACCGGACGGTTATGAGCCGTCTGCTCTAACCAACTGAGCTAAAGGTCCAGGCTCTTCCAAATGTATAATCGCGGCGGAGGGGATCGAACCCCCGACCTCCCGGGTATGAACCGGACGCTCTAGCCAGCTGAGCTACACCGCGAAACTCTTATATTAAAATAAGAATGGAGCCTAGCGGGATCGAACCGCTGACCTCCTGCGTGCAAAGCAGGCGCTCTCCCAGCTGAGCTAAGGCCCCATGAAAATTATTATCGGGAAGACAGGATTCGAACCTGCGACCCCTTGGTCCCAAACCAAGTGCTCTACCAAGCTGAGCTACTTCCCGTATATAACTAATGCACCCAAAGGGAGTCGAACCCCTAACCTTTTGATTCGTAGTCAAACACTCTATCCAGTTGAGCTATGGGTGCTA
>NZ_JAHLRI010000170.1:0-553 GCF_018919685.1 Enterococcus sp. S183_ASV_20 | reverse complement strand
CCATAAAACGGTTCGGCGTTCGCCATTTCTGGCATTTGTTGTTTTTGTTCTCTATTTTGTACAGTTTCTTTTGATTCTAAAAATTCAAAGCCTGCTACGACTAATTCTGTAACATAATGCGTTTGTCCTTGTTGATCATCATAAGAACGTGATTGTAATTCACCATTTACTGCAATTAATGAACCTTTTTGCGTATATTTTGCTAACACCTCTGCAGGTTTCCCCCAGATTACACATTGAATAAAAGTCGTTTGGGCATTCCCGTCTTTATCAAGTCTTTCTCTTTTGCAAGCTAATGCAAAATTAGCAACGGCCTTCCCTGTTGACGTTACTCTTAGTTCTGAACTTTTTGTTAATCTTCCTACTGCACTTGTTTTAATCATTTTTGATTCCTTCTTTCTTTTTTATTTGGTCGTCCAAAGAGGTAAAACCTCTTTGGACGTATAACCTAATTTTTTACTAATGTAATTCAATTCCTAGCACCACATAACCTTCACGTTGTGCATAATCCGTTATATAAATAACTTCCGCTTCGCATTCATCATCTAAATAC